>JAILLM010000107.1 GCA_024693165.1 Bacilli bacterium
TAAAGAATATGATAAATTAATCTTTAAATTTGAAGAATCTACAAGTGATGATTATTTTTATGAACTAAAAGAAGTAAATAAGGTACCTACCGGTAATATATATATAGTAGAAGAATCAGATGATACAAGCAATTACACAATTAGATTAAAGAATGATTCTTACACTATTAGGAATATAAAACCTGGAGATACTATGACTGTAAAAAATATGACTAGTCCTAAAAAAATTAAAGATATTTTAATCAATGAAAAAGTACCTTTAAATACAAGGAAGATTCAACCGGCTTTAGTGAATTCAAACGATGAAATTGTATGGATTCCAGGCATAAAGAAAAGCAATTTTGATATTCCAATTAATGGTGATTATGATATAATAGTTAAGTATGTAAAGGAGATAAAAAATGAAGAATAAGAAAAAAGACGTAAGAAAATTTAGTTCATATATAATGCTTATTGTTGCAATCGCAGTTATCTTTGTATTGTACAATTTAGGAAGCGTTAAATACAATGAATTCAGTTATGATGAATTATTAAAACAATTTGCAGATAATAAAGTAACTGAAATCAAAACATCTAATCACAGTGGTGATCAAACAATTATCATTGTTGGTAAATTAGATGGATATAAAGATAATGAATACTTCAAAGTAAGTGCTCCATATGGACAAAGTACTCAAGAAGTTATTCAACAATATTATTCACTTAATAACTTTAAGTGGGAAGTAATTAAGAATTCAGAAAATTCAAACTGGATTGTATTACTAGTAAATGTAGTACCTATCGTAGTAGTACTTGGTGGATGCATGTTCTTATTTTCTAGACTTAATAAATCTAATAGTAACTCTATGGATTTCGGAAGAAGTAGAGCTAGACTATCAGAAGACGGTGGTAAAGTTAGATTTAAAGATGTTGCTGGATTAAAAGAAGAAAAAGAAGAAGTTGCTGAGATTATCGACTTCTTAAAGAACCCTAAAAAATTCCAAAAGATGGGTGCTAGAATCCCTAAAGGTGTATTACTAGAAGGTCCTCCAGGAACTGGTAAAACTTTACTTGCAAGAGCTGTTGCCGGTGAAGCAAACGTACCATTCTATTACATAAGTGGATCTGATTTCGTAGAATTATTCGTAGGTGTTGGTGCATCACGTGTAAGAGATATGTTCAAACAAGCTAAAGCTTCTGCTCCATGCTTAATTTTCATTGATGAAATTGATGCTGTTGGTAGACAAAGAGGTACTGGTTTAGGTGGTGGACATGATGAAAGAGAACAAACACTTAACCAATTATTAACTGAAATGGATGGATTTGGTGTTAATGAAGGTATTATCGTTATGGCTGCAACAAACAGACCAGACGTTCTTGACCCAGCATTATTAAGACCAGGTCGTTTCGATAGACAAGTTACAGTAGGTCTTCCTGATCCAACTGAAAGATTAGATATCTTAAAAGTACATGCTAAAGGTAAAACATTAGCAAGCAATGTAAGTTTAGAAAATCTATCTCACAGAACTCCAGGATTCAGTGGAGCAGATCTTGAAAACTTACTAAATGAAGCTGCATTATTAGCAGTTAGACGTGATAAAGAAAAAATCACTATGGCTGAAATTGATGAAGCTACTGATAGAGTATTAATGGGACCTGCTAAAGTATCTCGTAAATACAATGATAAAGAAAAACAATTAGTTGCAATTCATGAATCAGGACACGCTGTTGTTGGATTAAAACTTGAAGATGCTGAAGATGTACATAAAATTACTATTATCCCAAGAGGATATGCTGGTGGTTATACAATGATGATGCCAAAAGAAGAACATATGGCAGTTCAAACTAAGAATGAATTACTTGCTCGTATTACTGGATTACTTGGTGGTAGAGTTGCTGAAGAATTATTCTTAGGTGAAATGACTACTGGAGCATCAGATGACTTTAGTAAAGCAACTAAGATTGCAAGAGCAATGGTTACTCAATATGGTATGTCAGATTTAGGACCTCTTACTCTTGAAGAAAAGAATGAAGGAATCTTCTTAGGAAGAGATTATAACAAAGCAAGAGATTTCTCAGATGCAGTTGCATTAGAAATCGATAAAGAAGTTCAAAAGATTATTGAAGAATGTTATAAAGAAACTAAGAAAATCTTAAAAGAAAATGAAAAACTAGTTTGGGCTATTACAAATGCTTTAGTAGAAAGAGAAACAATTACTAAAGAAGAAATTGAAGAATTAGTTGAAACTGGTAAAATCACTGATAGATCTAAAGATGATACAACTACAAATTTAGATGAATTAAAAGAAAAAGCTAAAGAAGCAGGAATCAAAGGTTACACTAAGATGACTGAAGAAGAACTTAAAGAAGCTTTAAAAGAAAGTGAAAAAGAAGAAAAAGACGAAAAATAATTCGTCTTTTTTTAGTTATTCACTATACTAAAACAAGTATCATTTGGTATACTTTAAATAGGTGACTAAGATGAAAATAGATAAAAAAGTAAATGTATATAATACAACAGCTTCTTTTGTTCTTTTTTCTTTAATTTTAGTATTAGGAATTGTTGGAATGTTCATGTTTCTGAACCTAATGGGAAAGAATACTTCTTATCCGTCAGAAGAAGAGGAAACTACAACAACTACTAGCAGTAAAACAACTACAACAAGTGTAATTTCTAATACAATTTCATATGTCACTAATCTTTCTAATATTGCTAAACAAGTAAAAATAAAAGATGACTTTGATGTTCAAACTGAATATCAAGGAACTAATTATTATTTTAAGTGTACTAAATATGATAGTGTATGTAATACTGGTTTTGCATTATTAAATTACGACAATGTATCTATTCCTTTATTTATATTTGATAATGAGGAAGATAATTACCTAACTAACAATAAAGATTACAATATTATAGTAGATGGAGAATACATCATTCTTACATATAATAATGAAACAATTATTTATAAGAAAGATGGAATTGTTTATTTAAAAATAGATAGAATTCTTACTAGTTATGAAACTAATGATTCATCTATCTCAAAAGTACAAAATACAGTTCCTGTATTAACAGATGATACCCTTACTTATTACAGTTGTGATACCAACACAGTAATAAAAAAAGAGTTATCTTTAAAGAATAAACAATTAAATAGTTCACAAAAAATAGATAATGGTATTTGTGAATAAAAATTTTTACTATAAAGAAGAGTATTTATACTCTTTTTAAATGAAGTTTGATATAATTTTAATAGAAGGCAGTGATATTTATGACAAGAGTAATTTCAATAGTTAATCAAAAAGGAGGAGTTGGTAAAACTACTACTAGTATTAATTTATCTTCTTCATTAGGAAAACTAGGGAAAAAGACTCTTTTAATAGATTTAGACCCACAAGGAAATACATCAACAGGACTAGGCATCAACAAGGGTGAAATATCAGCTAGTATCTACGAATGCCTTAAGGGGGAAGTATCTACAAAAGATGCTATTATAAAAACAAAATTCGATAGATTATCTATATTACCATCAACTATTAATCTTGCTGGTATTGGTTTAGAGATTAATATTATGGCACAACAAGATCCAGAGTTTAGAATGAATGAACAATTACTTAATGTAATTGAACCAATTAAGAAACAATATGATTATATTATTATAGATTGCCCACCAAGCTTAGATTTACTAACAACTAATGCTTTATGTGCAAGTGATGCAGTAATCATTCCAGTACAATGTGAATTTTTTGCACTTGAAGGTATTACTCAATTATTAAATACAATTATTAGAACTCAAACTAATTTGAATCCAAAATTACAAATTGAAGGAGTATTATTAACACTTCTAGATTCAAGAACTATCTTAGGACTTGAAGTAGTAAACGAAGTTAGAAAATACTTCCATGAAAAAGTATTTAATACAATTATTCCAAGATTAATTAGACTTGTAGAAGCTCCAAGCCATGGAGAACCTATATGTGAATATGATCCAACAAGTAAAGGAGCTGAAGCATATTTTAATTTAGCTAAGGAGGTTATTAGTAGAGATGAGTCAAACGAACGAGAAAACAAATAGAAGAAAGGCATTAGGAATTGGTTTAGACCAATTGTTTTCTAACAACAATGTTAATCAACTAGATTTTGATACAATTGAAAAAACTATTATTGAAACTACTCCTGAAAATGAAATTAAAATGATTCCTGTTGATGAGATTAGAAGTAATCCATATCAACCAAGAATTCATTTTGATCAAGATGCTTTAAATGAACTTGCAGAATCAATCAAGGAACATGGTGTTTTAGAACCAATCATAGTTAAGAAATCTATCAAAGGTTATGAATTAGTTGCAGGTGAAAGAAGAACTAAAGCTTCTAAGATAGCAGGTAAAACTAAAATTCCAGCAATCATTAAAGACTTTGATGATCAATCTATGATGGAAATAGCACTTCTTGAAAATATTCAAAGAGAGAATTTAACTCCAATCGAAGAAGCAAAAGCATATAAAAACTTCATGACTAAGATGAATTTAACTCAAGAAGAAGTAGCTTCCAAATTTAAAAAATCTAGATCATATGTAACTAATATGTTAGGTTTACTTAAACTTCCATCTGAAGTTCAAAGAGATGTAGTAAGTGGAAAAATTTCAATGTCTCATGCAAGAGTTCTTTCTAAACTTGAAGATGAAGAAGAAATCTTAAGACTTGCTAAAAAAATTAAAGAAGAAGGTATTAGTGTTCATGCTTTAGAAAACTTAACTCAAAATGAAGAAGTTATAAAAAGAAAACCAATTAAAAGAGATGACACAAATAAAATACTTTATAAAATCTATGAAAAAACAATGAAAGATACTCTAGGAACTAAAGTATCTATTGGTACAAATAAAATTACTATTAATTTTAATTCTAGTGAGGATTTAAATAGACTACTTGAGATAATGAATATAAAAGTAGGTGAATAAAATGAATAAAGAATGGTTCTTAGATGTGATACAATCAAAAGAATTCTATGTTCCAATTCTTACAGTTATGTTTTCAGTTTTGATAGTTTCAGCATCTGCAAGAATTGTTAAGAAACTATTTAATGATGATGTACACGACTTTGGAGCTAAAAGAAGAAGAACAGTAGTTATTCTTATTAATAATATTATTAAATATTTAGTTATAATAATTGCATGTGTAGTTATACTTTCATCATGGGGAGTAAATGTAAGTGCAATAATTGCTGGACTTGGAGTTGCTGGTGCAGTTGCAGGTTTAGCATTACAAGATGCTCTTAAAGATATAATTATGGGAATTAATATTATTCTTGATAATTATTTCGTAGTAGGAGACCTTGTTACATTTAATGATTTTACTGGTACTATTATTGAATTTGGCTTAAAGTCTACAAAAATTAAAGCTGTAGATGGAACTACTTTAATAGTAGCTAATAGAGAAATTAGTAAAATTAAAAATCAAAGTTATAAAAATGCTTCAATTCAAATTACAATCCCTGTAGCGTATGAAGAAGCAGAACCTAAAGTTAAAAAAGAACTAGAAAGAATTTGTGAGGAAATTTCCAAGTGGGATGAAGTTGTTGGTGAAGCTAAATACTTAGGTATTAGTGAACTAAATACTTCAAGTGTAGATTACATGATAACTATTTCATCTAGAATTACAGATAAATGGCCACTAAGAAGAAAAGTTCTTGCCTTTATTAAAAATGAATTTGATAAAAAGCATATAAAGATTCCATATACACAAATTGAGGTACACAATGGAAAATAAGATTTTTAAATTAGGTGATAAAGTTATAATGAAAAAACCACATGCTTGTGGTGAAAATAAATGGATTATTACTCGAGTTGGAGTAGATATGAAATTAAAATGTCTAAATTGTGGTCATGAGATCATGATGGATAGACAAGAATTTAAAAAGAAATTAAAGGGAGTATATGATGAATAGAATAAAGAGTTTTAAAACTAAAGTATACTTACATCCTATGATGGCTTTAATAATGCTAATATTCTTTGTAATTATATTAAGTGGTATTCTTAATCTATTTGGAGTATCAGCTAGTTACAATACAGTTAACTCAGTTACTGGATCTTATCAATCAAATCTAGTTACTGTTGAATCATTATTTAGTTTAAGAGGATTAAAATATATTTTCTCAAATACAGTTGCAAACTTTTCTTCTTTTGCGCCATTAATAATGCTACTTATTTCGCTTATTGGAATAGGTATTCTAGAAGAAAGTGGATTCTTAGCAACATTCTTCTTTGCTGTAACTAAAAGAGTTCCTAAATATGTAGTTACATTTGTATTATCATTATTATGTGTACTGTTTAGTATTGCTGGTGACGTATCTTATGTACTATTTATTCCAATGGCAGCACTTTTATTTAAACACGGAAGAAGAAATCCTTTAGCAGGTATCATTGTTTCATTTATATCAATCTCAGTTGGATTTGGTATTAATATGTTAATGAGTGGTATTGATTCGTCTCTTGCAGAAATGACAGTACTAGCTGCTAAAATGCATGGTAATTATTCATTAAGTTCGTCTGGACTTTTATTTATAATGTTCTTTGCAACAAATATAAGTAGTATTTTAATAACTTATATTTGTGAAAAATATACTATTTATCAACTTGGTAAATATGAACCAGATGAAGAAGAAATTACATTTGATAAAGATAGATTAACAAAAAGAGAAGTAAGAGGACTTTTATTTGCAGGTGCAGGATTTATCCTTTATGCAATAGTTCTTATTTATAATATTATTCCATATGTTCCATTTGGTGGTAATTTCTTAGATTACTCTCAAAGTAGATACATAGATAAATTATTTGGTGCTAATTCATTCTTTAATAGTGGATTTATATTTGTAATTACATTTATGTTTTTCTTAATTGGATTCTTATATGGATTAGGTGCTAAAACAATCGAAGATCATAGAGATGTATGTGATTTCCTATCTAAATCATTAGATGGTATTGGAAAGAATATAATCTTAATATTCTTTGCAAGTATATTAGTATCATTGTATAAATATACTAACATTGGATCTTTAATCACGGCATTCTTTTCAAGTATTATTTATAAATCAAATTTTAGTGGACTACCACTTATATCACTTGTAGTATTTGTAACACTTATTACTACATTATTCTTACCATCATTAACTGCAAGATGGGAGATACTTTCTGGTACAGTAGTTCCATTATTAATGACAAGTGGATATACAGCTAATTTTGCACAATTAATATTTTCATCTTTTGGTACTGTATTCTATGGCTTAACTCCAATTATGGCTTATTATGTTATTTATCTATCATTCAGTGATAAATATGATAAAGGTGGTACTGGAGTATTAAAGAGTTTAAGATATCTACTTCCATATGTATTTATAATACTAGCTATGTGGATTATCTTAGTTACTTTATGGGTACTTGTTGGTATTCCATTAGGTGTTGGTACAAACGTACTTTTATAGAATGGTTTATTAACCGTTCTATTTTTTACTATATTTAAAGGGTGATCTTATGAAGAAAGTATTAATTTTAATTATTTCGTTACTTGTATTCATTCCAAATGTTTATGCAAAGGAAAAGACAACTGTCTCAGTCTTTTATAGTGAATCATGTATTCATTGTAAACACTTACATACTTATCTTGATGAGTTAGAGAAAGATGAAACATATAATAAAATGTTTAAAGTAGACTATTATGAGATTCATGATAGTACTAATTCAAGTCTTTTTGATAAAGTATTAGCATACTTTAAAAAGTCATCATCAGGAGTTCCTTTTTATGTAATAGGTGATAAGTATGAAGTAGGATTCCCAAATTCAGAAACAATGCAAGAACAATATGAAAAACAAGATAAAAAGATAAAAGAATTAATTGAAAAAGCTTATAAGAATAATCAAATGAATATAGTAAAAGAAATAGATGAAGGAAAAGTAAAAGTTACTACAACAGTAAAAGAAACACTTCCTTTAGTAGAAGAAAATAATGTACTTGTAGAATCAAATAAAAAGCCATTCTTTAATAAATATATGTTAATAGGTATAATCCCCGCAGTTTTAATTATTGCTGCCGTTCTAATAGTATTTAAACTCAAGAAAGAGGTTAAACATGAAGAATAAATACATATTATTATTTTTAATAGGATTATTCATACCATCTTTAGTATTTGCTCATGAAGCTAATACTAAAGTTGAAGTAGATGTTTTCTATAAGGAAAAAGATGATTCATATAATACTTTAATGACTGCTTTAAACGAACTTTCTATGGAAGAAGAAACTATGGGGAAATTTGAAGTAACAATTTATCCATATACTGATACTTTATGTCAAAAAATATATAAATATGCCTCTTATGAAAATGGAACAGAATTATTAGTATTTATTGGTAATAAAATTACATTTGGTTTTAGTAATAAAAAATATATTCAAGGAACAATTGATTCTATTTCTTCATTATATACTTATTACAAAAATGATATAAAAAAGAATATTTTAAGCGAATATAAATCAACATACACAAGTGTAGTAGATGAAATAAGAGAAGGATATTATGATTCTTATTTAGAAAGTTC
>JAILLM010000120.1 GCA_024693165.1 Bacilli bacterium
AAACATTTAAATATACTGTAACATCAAATGAAAAAGATGGATTTGATCCATTTGAAAAAGAATTTGAAATCGTATATGAAAAGAATGATGATAAAATTATCATTCCAGAAACTTTAATTAAGATTTATGATGGACAAAATCTACCTGTAGAAATTAAAGCAAATTCATTATTTGAAGTAGTTATTAATGGCGATACAGAAAATAAGATTTTATCAACATCTAATACATTAAGTTTAGATAATTTTGTTAAACCTGGTACTTACGAAGTTCAAGTAAAAACTTATGGTAATGAATATTATAATGAAACATCAACATTATTTGTTGTAGAAATTGAACTTGCTGAACTAGAATTTACAGTTACTGAAGGTGAAACTTTAGTAGAAAACTATTCTACACTTCCATTTGGTACTCATACACTTGAAGTAAAAGCTTCTAAGAAATTTAAAGTTGAATTTACTGATGGAAAAGAAGATATAGAAGCTACATTAGTTGAAGATACTTATGTAGTAACTTTATCTGATGTATCAGCAGATATTGATTTCAAGGTAGTAAGTCTTGATGAATGTTACTCAGTAGATGCTAATAAAGAAGATGTATCTATTCTTGTACAGTCAACTCAAGTAACAGAACAAACTGTAACTTATACATTTACTAATAAATCATGGACAGATGCTACAAATTCGTGGGCATCAGTTACAGCAGGTTCATCATTTGAACAAGATAGAGGCGTTGCAACTTCTAAAAAAACACTAGAAGCAATTTCAAAAAATGAATTTAAAAATGTCAAAAAAGTTATTTTAAATGCTTCTACGAATAGCAGTGGAACATTCTTTGTAAAAGTTGGAGAAACAATAGTATCAAAAGATTTAGGTAAAGAAAATCATAAATTTTTAGAATTTGATTTTGATAATCTTAGTGGACAAATTAGTATTGGTGTTTCTAAATCAATTAAGTCTTCTTGGATTAAGAGTGTTACTGTTATTTACGAGGGTTAAGTATAATTAAGTCGCTTTTATAGATTTCAGACATTAAACGAAATCTATGAACTTATATGAAATGGAAAAAAAAGAGGTTTTTATTTGAAATAGAATGATTTTTTAGAAAGGCTATAAAAATAAATACAAAAACAATATGAAAAAGAGAATATTAGTTCCATTACTTTCAGCTTTTGCTGTTTGTTCTTTAGCATCTTGTGATCACACTACAACTGATGTTAATAATCCTACTATTATTGATAAGCCAAGTGAAGATAATAATAATAGTAAGCAAGGTCAAGATGATGTAAATAAGAAGAATGAAGAACAAAATAATGATGAGAATAATAATCAAAAAAAGGAAAAAGTTGAGAAACATTTTGAAACTCCCGAAATAAAAGGAGAACCTGTTAAGGAAAAAGAAATTAAAGAAGAACATTTTGAAACTCCTGAAATAGAAGGAGAAAAGAAAGATGATGTAAAGAAAGATGATGAAAAGAAAGAAGAAGAAACTAGTAATGCAACTATTACTAAAACTCACTTTAATGATTCTTTAAAAACAAACGGACCTTTAACACAAAATGGATGTCCATCTATTGGTAATCCTAAAGTTTTAGTTGTTCCTGTTAATTTAGATGAATCAAATAAAACTGATGAAGTATTAAATGATATAAAACTATCTTTTAATGGAACAAGCGAAGAAACAGGTTGGGAAAGTGTAGCTTCTTACTATACTAAGTCATCTTACGGAAAATTAAATTTTGAATTTGAAGTTACTGATTGGTTTACACCAGCACATAATGATTCATACTATGAAAATTATAATACTGATAAATCTAGTGATGGACAAAGCGTTTTATTACAAGAAGTATTAGAAGCATTTGATCCTAGTTATGATTTTAATGATTACGATTTAGATAAAGATGGTTATATTGATCTAGTATGGATTATTTATAATAGAAATTTTGGTGACTCTCGTGATTCATTCTATTGGGCTAATCAATCAACTGTTGATTTTGATAAAACATTTGATGGAGTTAAAGCTCATTCATATGGATTTGCCAGCAGCTATTTTATGCATAGGGATGTAGTAGACTATCCTACCGATTCATTTGTTGTAGATGCACACATCTACATTCACGAAACAGGTCATACAATGGGGTTAGAAGATTATTATGACTATGACGATAATGTAGGTTATGCAAATGGCGAATTATATGAAGCTGATATGATGGACAATAATAAGGGTGATCATAACTCAATGAGTAAATTATTACTTGGCTGGGTTGACCCTATTGTAGTAAGTGGTAAAGGTAAAGCTGATTACACATTAGAATCATTTACTACAACTGGAGATGTTATACTTGTTGCAAATCATGAAATAAAATCAATTTATGATGAATATTTCTTAATTGAATTTTATACAAATGATGGATTAAATTATAATGATACTCCTATATTCCCATATGATACAGATGCTAATGGTATTAGAATACTTCATGTTAATGCTCAAAAGAATTTTGATGAATCAGGAAATGTAGTAGCATTTAATGATGGTATTTATCCTAAGACAGGATTTAAATACAATAATTCTACTACAGATGTTCCTATGGTTACACATTTAACATCTAGTAAGGTATATGATTATATCGATTCAACTGCATTATATACTGATATTAGTTCTACATTTGGTGAAGATACTTATAAAGATTATAAATTAAATGATGGCTCTACATTACCATTTACTTTACCATCTGTAGGATATATATGATGCACATCACATACAAATGGATTTTG
>JAILLM010000150.1 GCA_024693165.1 Bacilli bacterium
AATATCTATAAGGCAAGTCATTTGGTACATGAAATGCTTGAATAATAAAATCTAATTGAGGAACAAATATAAATGCTACGAATATAAAATATAATATTAAGTAACATATTTTATTCTTCTTACTAATATTTGTATTAAGTAAATAACAAAGACTTAAGAATAAAACTATAATTCCAGCAGATACATTTGGAGTTGTAATAGCATCACTCTTAAATATTACTGAATTAATACAAGAAAAATGAGCTTTAATAAAATTAATAAATTCGAAATTATAATATTGAGATGTTGGTATAGTTCCACCAGTTGCAGATATACTTGCCATACTACTTGCCATTGGTATCATTAAGAATGCACTTAATCCACCAGCTAGTAATGAAGAAGTTCCAAACATAAATATCTTAATAAATAATTTTTTAATATTCTTCTTTTTTAAATCTTTAAGTTCTGTTTTATATATAAGGTAAATAATAAAGTATATAACACTATATATACATATCATATAAGCTATAAAGTAATTAGCAATTAACATTACAAATAATGAGAACGTATATAATTTCCATTTATTTTCTTTAACTATTGATTCAATACCTAAAGTAACAAGTGGAAGCATTATCATTCCATCTATCCACATTAGATTCCAATAATAAGCTCTATAATAAGCACTAAATGCATATAATAAACAAATAGGTACTAAAAGCAATGAATTACTTTTAAACTTCTTATTTAAATAAATACTACAAGTCATAGCACTTAATACCGCTTTAAATCCAATGACTAGTGATAAACCACTTAAATGATTACTTTTATTAAAGAATAATAATAGTAAGTTAACTGGACTACTTAAATAATTTAAGAAGTTTCTAAATATTGGTAAACCTAGACCTTGATAGAAAGAATATACTATACTTCCATTTCCTAATAATCTATGAACATATTCATAAGTCATTGGCCCATATTGGTGATAAAAATCTACACAAAGTAGTGAATATTTACCAAATGGAACAACTTCATTTGAATAATAGCAATACCCAATAATAAATGAAGAAAAAATAAAAACTAATATAAATAGCTTATTTCTATCTAAAAAGTTAAAAAAATCATCTATTTTCTTCATAGTATCACCTTATTAAATTATATCTTATATATATAATAAATTAAACAGAATAACTATTTTTCTTGCAAAAATAAAGGTTTTGATGTATTATTAAATAGTTTTAAAAAAGGGAGTGAGTCTCATGGACAAAATTATTAACGTTGCTGTAGTTGCACACGTAGACGCTGGTAAGAGTACATTAGTTGATGCATTACTTAAACAAAATGGTGTTTTTGGCGAACACGAAGAAGTAGTAGATCAAGTAATGGATTCAGACCAAATTGAAAGAGAAAGAGGAATTACAATTTATTCTAAAAACTGCGCTATTAGATATAAAGATGTTAAATTTAATATCGTAGATACTCCAGGACATGCCGATTTCTCATCAGAAGTAGAAAGAATTATTAGAACAGTAGATACAGTTATCTTAATTGTTGACTCTGCAGAAGGTCCAATGCCTCAAACTAGATTCGTATTATCTAAGGCATTAGAACAAAACTTAAGACCAATTTTATTTATTAATAAAATTGATAAAAAGGATGCAAGACCTGATGAAGTAGTTAATGAAGTATTTGACCTATTCGTAGATTTAAATGCTAACGATGAACAATTAGATTTCCCAATCGTATATGGTGTTGCTAGAGATGGTATTGCTACTTTAGATCCATCTGATTTAAGTGGTAATAGTATTGAACCATTATTAGATGTAGTAATGGGACAAGTTAAACCATATGAAGGTTCTGTTGAAGATAATCTTCAATTACAAGTTTCTACATTAGCATATGATGAATATATTGGAAGACTAGGTATTGGTAGAATTACTAAAGGTAAAATTAAAGCTGGTGAATTAGTTACTTTATGTAAAAATGATGGTTCTTTAGAATCATTCAAAGTAACTAAATTATTCGTTAACGAAGGATTAAATAGGGTAGAAAAAACTGAAGCTTTCTATGGTGATATTGTTACTGTAGCTGGTTGTGCAGATATTTCTATCGGAGATACTATTTGTACTAAAGATCAACCAGAACCACTACCTCCAATTTCTATTGAAGTTCCTACATTATCAATGAACTTCTTAGTAAATGATGGACCATTTGCAGGTAAGAGTGGAAAATCTTCTACTTCAAGACAAATTAAAGAAAGACTTGAAAAAGAATTAGAAACTAACGTTGGTTTATTAGTTGAAGAATTACCAGACTCAGATGGTTACCAAGTATCTGGTAGAGGTGAATTACACTTATCTATTTTACTTGAAAATATGAGAAGAGAAGGATACGAATTATGTGTATCTAAACCTCAAGTATTAACTAAAGAAGTTAATGGGGTTAAATGTGAACCATTTGAAACAGTTATTGTTAACGTTCCATCTGATTATGCATCAACTATTATTAGTGATATTCAAGAAAGAAAAGGTTTATTACAAAGTATGACTACAACTGATGATAATTATACTCACCTTACTTTCTCTGCACCTACTAGAGGACTTATAGGATATAGATCTGCATTTATTACTAATACTAAAGGTGAAGGTGTTATGGTAAGAAGTTTTGATGACTTTAAACCATATGTTGGAGAATTACAAACTCGTAAGAATGGTGTACTTGTTTCTATGGAATCAGGTAAAACATTAGGATTCTCATTATTCAACTTACAAGATAGAGGACAATTAATCGTTGGACCAGCTGTTGATACTTATGTTGGTATGATCGTTGGTATTCATAATAGAGATAACGACTTAAATGTTAACCCTTGTAGAGGAAAACAATTAACAAATACTCGTGCTTCAGGATCAGACGATGCAATCGCATTAGTTCCACCAAGAACATTTACTCTTGAAGAAGCATTAGAATTTATTAATGACGATGAATACGTTGAAGTTACTCCTGATGACATTAGATTAAGAAAAGCTATTCTTGATCCTAATGAAAGAAATAGAGCTAACAGAAATAAATAATTATAAACAAAAAACTCGAGAAATTCTCGGGTTTTTATTTATCTTCTTTTTTATTAATTGGAGCATTAGTAAATTCTTTTTCAATGTAACTACTATTAATAAGTTTTTTGAAATAGTATTCACTACATACTAAATCAAATTCACCAATAAATTCAAATAATAGAGGTCTCCAATCAAGTCTATATTTATTTAATCCTCTAAATTGAGAATTTTCTTCAAATGAAGAAATACCACCAATATTACAAAAATTAAAATATGGTTTATATCTTTCAAATATTGAGTAATATAAGAAATGATTTGGATTTAATTGTTTAAATTCTTCCCCAAAACCAGATTCAACAATTGTGATAATACCATGGTGTTTAACAACTAATGCAGCAGCAGCGATAGCTTCGCCATGAGCTTTTAATCCTTCAGTAGCTTTAACAATTTTATCTTTAAATCCTTGAAGTTTGTTATCTGAATTCATTTTAGAAACAATATTTGTTTTCTTAGGATTTTGAGCAATAATCTCAGTCCATCTATTATTATTTACTTCTTCTTTATCATATTCAGCTCTAACATATTCAAGATATTTTTGATAATTAACTTTTACAAATAGTAAATCAATTGAATTATCTTTACTAAATACATTATATAAATCTCTGAAATAAACTATATCTTTATTTGTTTTATCTTTAACGAAATCATAGAAGATATCAATATCCTTTGCAGTACCAAGTGTAATGCTCATTCCTTCATTAATACATCTTCTTATTTTTTTACGATAGTTTCTATTAATCTTAGCAAAATTGAATTCTTTCAAGTTAATATAACCAACATATTTAGGTTGCATAAGTTCGAATTCTTGTTGTTCAAGTCTTCTTTTAATACCTAAACTTTTTAAATGATCTATGATTCTAACATTACCATTGTAATTAATTTGATATTTATTGGTTGGTTCAATCTTACCAATAATTATCTCAGGATTAAACTTAACAAAGATGTATCCTCTTTCTTTATAATACTTCTTAATTGCTACTAAAAATTGTTCAACTAAAGCAGTATCATAATAATCTATTAAAAATCCTTTTGGACAATATCCGTATTTAACTTTACCTGTTATTGTTTTATTTAATACAACTGTTGCTGCGCAAATCTTATTGTTGTCATTTTCATCAACGAATCCAATAAGATCATAGTTGTATCCATGATTACTCATAAGAATGGCATATTTACTTGTTTGATAAAAATTATTTAATTTACTTCTTGAAGCATAATCATCAAATTGAGCACCAGTTAATTCAACTATTCTCATAAGTAACACTCCTTCTATAAAAAAGTATAACAAAAATATCAATAATTATAAATATACCTAGAGGTAATTTATGCCTTCAAAGTACATTATTTATTGCATTAGCTTTATTTATATTGTAAAATAATAACGAAGTTGGTGATATTATGATGACAATATTAGAAAATGCATTAATTGTAGTTTCTGTTATAATTATTGCTCTAGTTTTATTACAAAGTAATAAAGCTGAAAGTGGAGCACAAATTATTACTGGAGGAAATGCCGACCTTTTCCAAAACGTTAAGGAAAGAGGAGTTGATTTAGTAATCTCTAGATTAACAATGATTTCAGGTATGGCTTTCTTTGTAATTGCATTAGTAATCTATTTGTTCTCTAAGTAAAATTTATTTACATAAAAAAGTACAAATTAGTGTACTTTTTTATTTTATATTTTAAATAATGTTATAATTAGAATAGGTGATAGTATGAAAGAAAAACTATATAATTACTTAAAAACTAAGAAGGATTTTGTTAGCTACGAAAAAATTGAAGAAGCACTTCATATTTCTACTAATGAAGAAAAAGAAGAATTAAAAAAAGCAGCTGAAGAATTAGAAAAAGAATTAAAACTATATATTTCTAAAAATCATCAATATGTTTTATTTGAAGTAACTAAAAACAAAAGAGGCGGAACTATATCTATTAATAAAAAGGGTGAAGGATTCTTAAAGGTTGCTAATATACCAAATGAAGATGATATAAAAATACCAAAAACAGAATTAAAGTATGCTCTAGATAATGATAAAGTTGCAGTAGAAATTGTAGAATTTGGAGGAAAAGATGAAAAAAGATATACTCCAATGGAACCAGGAAAAAGATATGGTAGAGTTATTAAGATAATTGATAGAGATCTTTATAATATTGTTGGAGAAATAGTCAAAGGTGAAGAAGGATTAGAATTTAAACCTTTTGATAAAAAAGATGCAGTATTTTTAATGGATGAAGATGAATTAGGTGAATGTGTTGAAGGTGAAATTGTTGTTCTTGAAAAAGTAAAAGATTTAGGAAGAAATACATTCGCTACTGTTCTTAAAAAGAAATTAGGTCATAAAGATGATGCTCACATGGATATTTTAGCTATTTGTGCAAAACATGAAATTTATGATGATTTTCCAGAAGAAGTACTAAAAGAATTAGAAGATATACCAGATGAAGTTCAAGATAAAGATAGAGTTGGAAGAGTAGATTTAACTGATAAAGTAATATTTACTATAGATGGAAAAGATACAAAGGATATAGACGATGCTATTTCAATTGAAATGAGTGAAGATGGAAAATATTTCATTTTAGGTGTTCATATTGCAGATGTATCTTACTATGTAAAACCTGGATCTGCTTTAGATCAAGAAGCTTATAAAAGAGGAACTTCATGTTATCCACCTGGATGTGTTATTCCTATGTTACCTCATAAATTATCTAATGGTATTTGTTCATTAAATGAAAAAGTTGATAGATGTGCATTTTCTTGTGAAGTAAAAATAGATAGATATGGTCAAATAAAAGGATTTGAATTCTTTAAATCTATAATTAATTCTAAAAAGAAAATGAATTATGATGATGTTAATTCTATTATTGAAAGAGGAGAAATTCCAACTGGATATGAAGATTTTTCTGATACTTTAAAAATAATGCAAGAACTTGCTCATGTTATTAGACATGCTAGAGAAGATAGAGGAGCAGCTGACTTTGATATATTAGAACCAAAAGTTATCTGCGATTTAGATGGAACACCAACTAGTGTTGAAGCTAGAGAAAGAGGAGAAGGAGAAAGACTAATTGAAGACTTTATGCTTTCTGCTAATGAAGCAGCAGCAAAAACAGAAGCATTTAATAAAGTCTTAGGAAGACCTTCATTAGGAGTATATCGTGTTCATGAATATCCACTTCCTACTAAAGTTCAAGGATTTATCAGTTTACTTAGTTCTTTAGGACATCCTGTAAAAGGAGATATTAAAAATATAACATATAGAACAATAGGAGACATATTAAAGCAAGTTACTTTTAAAAATAAAATCGAAGAAGATATTATTAAAAATAATGCTGTAAGATGTCAAAAAAGAGCATACTATTCAGATGATAATTTAGGACACTTTGGTTTAGCTCTTAAATACTATGCGCATTTCACTTCTCCAATCAGACGTTATCCAGACTTAGAATGTCATAGAATTATAGCTGATTTAGCTTTAAATCCTAATGTTGATGATGAAACTTATGATAGATATGCTAAGAATTTATCAGAAATATGTAATCAATGTAGTGATAGAGAACAAAAAGCTGATGAAGCTGAAAGAGAATGTGAAAGCATGAAAATGGCTGAATATATGGCTGAATATATTAAAGAACATCCAGATGAAGAGTATAAATCTTATGTTACTGGAGTTGCATCATTTGGTATTTTTGTAAAATTACCAAATCTAGTTTCAGGAATGATTCCAATTGGATCTTTAGATGGTTTTTATACATATGATGAATCTACACAATCACTTTCATCAAAAGGTAGAGCACCAATTCGTTTAGGTGATGAATTACAAGTTAAATGTATAGCAGCTTCTAAAGAAGATGCTCAAGTAACATTTGAAATTGTTAAAAAACTTGAAGACAAAAAGAATAATAACAATGATAACAACAATTACAATAAAAGAAAGAAATTAACAAAAGACCATGGTAGAAGTATTTAATAGAAGAGCTAAATTTGATTACTTTATTGAAGATGAAATTGAATGTGGAATTGAATTAGTTGGAACTGAAATAAAATCTTTTAGAAAAGGTTCTGCTAGTATCGTAGATTCATATGGTCTTATTAGAAATAATGAAGTATATTTACTAAATAGTTATATAGCTAAATATGAAGAAGGTAATAGATTTAATCATGAAGAAAGAAGAAATAGAAAACTTCTACTTCATAAAGATGAAATAAGAAAACTTTCTGATAAAGTAAAACTTCAAGGTATTAGTTTAATTCCTTTAAAAATGTATTTTAAAGGTAATAAAGTAAAAGTACTTTTAGGAGTTTGTAAAGGTAAAAAGTTATACGATAAACGTGAGACTATAAAACAAAGAGACCTTTCTAGAGAAACAAGAAAAGATTACTAGAGTTAACGCAAGGTTAACTCTTTTTAGTTCACTAGAATTTTTTTTAAAAACTACTATAATAATTATAGGAGAGTGATAGTATGAACATTAACATCCGTGGCGATAAGATTGAAGTTACAAGTTCAATCAAAAAATATGTAAAGGAGAAGCTTTCGAGATTAGAAAAGTACTTTGAAAACTCATCTAATATTGATTCACATGTACTAATCAGAGCTCGTAATGGTGAACAAGTAATTGAAGTTACAATTCCAACTTCAAGATACACATTAAGAGCAGAAGAAAAGAATAGTGATTTATATGCAGCAATAGATCTAGTAGTAGATGTACTAGAAAGACAAATTAGAAAAAATAAAACTAAGTTAAATAAAAGAAGAGAAGTAGCTCAAGAATTTGCGTTTATTCCTGAGGATGAAGAAGAATATGAAGACGACAATATGATCGTAAAAAGAAAAATGGTATCTGCAAAACCTATGAGTGAAGATGAAGCAATTCTTCAAATGGAACTACTTGATCATGACTTCTTTATGTTTAAAAATGAAGATGAAGACTGTTTTTCAGTTCTATATAGAAGAAAAGATGGAAATTATGGCATTATTTCCTCTAAGTAAGCGAAAAAAAGAGTACTAAAAACTCTTTTTTTTATGGTATAATTATAAATGTAAATCCAATAGACAACTAATGGGAGGTAGATGATATGGGATTAATTAGAAGTTTAATCGATACAGAATATAAAGAATTAAAAAAATTCAAAGTTATAGCTGATAAGATTGAAGCCCTTGATGAAGAATACTCAAAAATGAAAGATGAAGACTTAGCTAACATGACAAATGTTTTAAGAGCTGAGTTACAAGAAAAAGGAAAATCAATTAACGATGTAGATATTATCGTTAGAGCATTTGCAACTATTAGAGAAGTTGCTTATAGAAAAATTGGTGAAAAACCATACTATGTTCAATTACTTGGTGGTTTAGCATTACATTTTGGTAACATTGCTGAAATGAAAACTGGTGAAGGTAAAACATTAACTACTATTTTACCAGCTTACCTAAATGCACTTGAAGGTAAAGGTGTTCACGTTGTAACAGTTAACGAATACTTAACTGAACGTAATGCTGAATGGATGGGACCAATCTATGAATTCTTAGGATTAACAGTTGGTGTTAACTATAGAGATTTAACACCTGAACAAAAGCGTGAAGTTTATAATTGTGATATTACTTATACTACTAATAATGAAGTAGGTTTCGACTACTTAAGAGATAACATGGTAGTAAGAAAAGAAGATAGAGTTCAAAGACCACTTAACTATTGTATTCTAGATGAGGTAGACTCAATTCTTATCGATGAAGCTCGTACACCATTAATTATTTCTGGAGGAAAAGTTAATTCAGCTAATCTTTATAAAGAAGCTGATCAAGCTGTTAAGAGTTTAGTTGAAGAAGAAGACTATACAGTAGATTTAAAAACTAAGAGTGTTATTTTAACTGAACAAGGTTCTGATAAAGTTCAAAAATTCTTCAAATTAAAGAATTTATATGCAGCTGAAAATACTGAAATAGTTCATCATATTAACCAAGCTTTAAAAGCTAACTATGGTATGGCATTAGACGTTGATTATGTAGTAGATGGTGAAGGTAAAGTTGTTATCGTTGACCAATTTACTGGACGTTTAATGGCTGGTAGACAATTCAGTGATGGATTACATCAAGCTATCGAAGCTAAAGAAGGCGTACAAATTAACGAAGAAACTAGAACAATGGCTACTATTACATTCCAAAACTTATTTAGAATGTATGCTAAGATTTCTGGTATGACTGGTACTGCTAAAACTGAAGAAGAAGAATTTAGAGAAATTTATAACATGTTTGTTATTACAATTCCAACTAACAAACCATGTATAAGAAAAGATATGGCAGACTTAATGTATGCTACTGAAGAAGGTAAATTCAAAGCAATCGTTGAATTTATTAAAAGAGTACATGCAACTGGACAACCAATTCTAGTTGGTACTATCTCAGTAGAAAATAATGAAAGATTAAGCCGTATGCTTAAAAAGGCTGGTATTAAGCATGAAGTATTAAATGCTAAGAACCATGCAAGAGAGGCTGAAATTATCGCTAAGGCTGGTTTAAAAGGCGCAGTTACAATTGCAACTAACATGGCTGGTCGTGGTACAGATATTAAACTTGGACCTGATGTTCAAGAATTAGGTGGATTATGTGTTATTGGTTCTGAAAGACATGAATCAAGACGTATTGATAACCAATTAAGAGGACGTGCTGGTCGTCAAGGAGATCCAGGTTACTCACAATTCTTCATTTCATTTGAAGATGAATTAATGAAACGTTTCGGTGCTGATAAGATTAAAGATTTAGTTAAATCTTTAGGATTAGACGAAATGGAGCAAGTTAGAAGTAAAATGTTTACTAGACAAGTTGAATCTGCGCAAAAGAAAGTAGAAGGAAACAACTACGATATGCGTAAGAACTTACTTGATTACGATAACATTGTTTCTGAACAAAGAAAGATTATTTATCAAAAACGTAATGATGTTTTAGATAATGAAGATATTCATGCAGTTGTAATAGAAATGATTAAAAACTACATCGATGATTTAATCGAAGCTCATATGGCTCCAGAAGGATATTTAACTAATGATGATTTAGATAATATCATGGATACTGTTAATAGTAAGCTATTAAAGAAATCTAAAGTTCATATGGATGAAATCGAAGGTAAAAATGATAAAGAAGTTTATAGAATTATAGTGGATAAGATTATTACTGACTATGATGAAAAACTTTCATTAGTACCTGAAGAAATTACTAAAGACTTCGAAAGACACATTACTTTAAGAGTAATTGATGAAGCTTGGGTTAAACATATTTCTGATATGGAAAACTTAAGAGATGGTATTGGTCTTCGTGGTTATGGACAAAGAAGTCCACTTCAAGCTTATGCTATGGAAGGTTTCGAAATGTTTGAAGCTATGCTTAGAAATATTGATGAATCTGTTGCTACATTCTTATTAAGAATGGAAATTAAACAAAACTTCCAAGCTAGACAAATGGTTGGACAAGCTGGAGATGGAAAACAAAAAGCTAAAAGAGAACCAATCAAAAAAGAAAAAACAGTAGGTAGAAATGACCCATGTCCATGTGGCTCAGGGAAAAAATACAAACAATGCTGTGGTAAGTAGTAGGAAATATAAGGGTTTGCGAGGATTTTGTCCACGTAAAAATTGACCGAAAATTGCCATTTGTCCACATTTTGTCCACGTAAATTTAAAAT
>JAILLM010000161.1 GCA_024693165.1 Bacilli bacterium
CATATCTACTTCATGAAAATAAATCTTATTCACTCCATTTTTCTTTAACTCAAATTCAATTATTCTTTTGAAATTAAGAAAAGTACTAGGCAAATAAATAAAGACATTATCTCCATTAGTAATCTCTAATTCTTTAATTATATTAGTAATATCCATATTATTTATCTAATATTTTGTGAACTACTTCATCTAGATGATCTCTAACAATTGGTTTTGAAATATATTCAGCAAATCCTTCTCCTAAATACCTTTCTTTAGCTCCTTCAACAGCATCAGCAGTTAAAGCAACTACTACTGGAGTATTAAATCCTTCAATTCTTTGTAATTCATGAAATGTATCTACACCACTTAATATAGGCATCATAATATCCATAAATATAATATCGTATTTTTCTCCTCTTTTGATTCTATCTATACATTCTTCTCCACTATAGCATTCATCAGTCTTAAAATTATATTTAGACATAAATCTTAATGCTACCTTTAAGTTTAGTTTATTATCATCTACTACTAATATTCTTCTATCAGAATAATCAGTATATACTCTATTGCCTTCAAATGTATTGTCCATAATATCCCACCTTACTATACAAGTATAGCACATGTTTTTAATACTAATTACCCAAATGTAAAGAACTATACAAAAAAAGATAAAGATTACTCTTTATCTAATACTTTATGAATTACTTTATCAAGTCTTTCTCTTACGATTGGTTTAGAAATATATTCAGCAAATCCTTCTTTAAGATATTTCTCTTTAGCTCCTTCAACAGCATCTGCAGTTAAAGCAACTACAACTGGAATATTAAATCCTTCTACCTTTTGAAGTTCATGGAATGTTTCAACACCATTTAAGTTAGGCATCATAATATCCATGAAGATAATATCATAATGTTCACCATTCTTAACCTTTTCAATACATTCTTCACCACTATAAGCTTCATCTTCTTGGAACTTATATCTTGATAAGAATTTTAAAGCAACTTTTAAGTTTAATTTATTATCATCTACTACTAGGATTCTTCTATCAGAATAATTAGTAAACTCTTCATTTTGTGGAATAACAATCTCAGCACTTCCACCCTTATCATTAAACTTAATTCCCTCAACTTGTGAAGTTTCTTTCTTTTCTACTTCAGCAGATGCAACAGGTGCAGGAGTTTCAGCTTTAGTATTACCAGCTTCTACAACAACAGCATTCTTAGAAGAAACACTTGAAAGAATTGAATCTTTTGTTTCTTCATCAATAACACTAATTGGTTTACTAGAAGTTAATACATCTTCACTAAGTTTCTTAGCTTCTTTATTTTCAAGTAAGAACTTCTTAAGAACTATTTCTAATTCATCTTTTTCTATTGGTTTTGCTAAATAATCATCAAAACCTAATAATAAGTATTTTTCTTTCATACCCGCGATTGCATTAGCAGTTAATGCAATAACTGGTGTAGTAAAGTTTTCTATTCTCTTAAGTCTTGTAAGAGTCTCACTACCTAACATCTTAGGCATTACATCATCTAGTAGGATTAAATCATATTTATAACCTTTATTAATATAATCTAAACATTCAAATCCACTTGTTACACATTGAACTTTACAATTATACTTTAAGAATATTCTTTCTGCTAACTTTAAGTTTAAGTTATTATCATCAACAACAAGAATCTTCTTATCATGTAAATCAAATCTATATTCACGTTCTTGAATATCTTCTCTTTGAACATTTATTAAACTTATTCTTTGATCTAGAGCAACTGTAAAATTAGAACCTTCTCCATAAATAGAAGAAACTACAATATTACCACCCATCATTTCAACTAATTGTTTAGTAATAGCAAGTCCTAATCCAGTACCTTCAATAGTACCATTACTCTTTTCATCAAATCTTTGGAATCTAGTAAATAATTTATCAATATTTTCTTTCTTAATTCCAATACCAGTATCTTTAACTGTAATTATAAGTCTACATACATCTTGTGCCTTGGCACATTGTACTGAGTAATCAATATAACCTTCTTTAGTATATTTAATAGCATTAGTAAGTAAATTAATAATTACTTTATTTAAGTTATTTTTATCGCCATATAATGTATCAGGTAAATCAGCTGCAAAATGAACTCTTAAATCAAGTTGTTTATCACCCATTCTAGCCTTAGCCATTCTAACAGTGTTATCAAGTAATTCTTTTAAATTATAATTATCTTCAATTATTTCTAATTTACCAGATTCTACTTTAGAAATATCTAGAATACCATTAACTGTTTCAAGTAATGTTTGAGAAGCACTAACAACGTCTTTAGCTGTTGCATGAGCATCTTCAATTGAATCACTATCTAAAATAAATTCAGAGAAACCAATAATAGCATTTAGAGGAGTTCTTATTTCATGTGACATAGAACTTAAGAATTCGCTTTTAGCTTTATTAGCACGATTTGCTTCATCCCTTGCTTTTTCTAATTGACTAATAATTTCTAAATCTGGATTTTCAATAGTGTGATACATAGCAAAACATATTAAACTTTCTACACAAGTCATCAATAAATACTCAGAATTAATTTGTTGTAAAACACCACATATAGTTCCACCAATAATAAATAAATATAATGGAATAATTTTTCTGAAAGGTAATTTTTTTCTAAAAATTACAAGTAGGAAAAATAAATATATAC
>JAILLM010000167.1 GCA_024693165.1 Bacilli bacterium
AGAAAATTATTGATGCTTTAACTAGAAAAAGAAATGAAAATCAAAAACATTTTTATGTAGGTTTATCAGTAAGTGGAGCTTTATTTTTACTAGGTATAATTTATATTATTAGTCCTAGTATTATAACTACTGAAACTTATAAAGTTAATAACTTTGTAATAATTATGCTAGGAGTTTATGCACTTCTTAATTTAGTTAAGTTTATTGTTATAAATTATAAGACATATGAAAAGGTATATTTATGTTTAGGATCATGTGCGATAGCTATTCTTAATGTTATATTAAGTGCATTTATTGATGCTACGACTGTATTTACTATGTGTATTATGTTATTTACTTTAGTTGTTACAGGTGTTAAACTATTTGCCGTTGATTATTATTATCAAAGAAAAGATTCTTATTGGTATATTATAACTATGTTATTAATTATATTCTTATGTGTTGGTTTAGTTATTTCAACTGCATTATTAAATCATCCAGATATTCAAGTTGTAAGTTTAGGATTCTTTATAATAATAATTGCTATCCTAGATGCTGTTGATACTTCAATTAAATGTATGTTAAGAGCACCTAGATTTGTCAAAAATATTAAATTGAAATAGGTGAGACTTGTGAAAGTTATAAAAGATTTTCCTGAATATGAAATTTTAGATATGGCTAGTGGTCAAAAGTTAGAAAGATGGAATGAAGTAATTCTTTCTAGACCAGATCCACAAATCATATGGACTGATAAAAAGAATAAATCATTATGGGATTCTATAGATGCTAAATACACTAGAAGTAAAACTGGTGGTGGAGAATGGCATGTATTTAATAAACATATGAAAGATTCTTGGGAAATTAGATGGAAAGATTTAACATTTAATTTAAAATTAATGGGATTTAAACATACTGGTTTATTTCCTGAACAATCTTATAATTGGGATATTATTAGAGAAAAAGTTTCTAAAGAAGTAAATAAGGGTAGAACTGTAAAGGTTCTTAATCTATTTGCTTATACTGGTGGTGCTTCAGTTGCTGCTCTTTCTGCTGGTGCTGAAGTTGTTCATGTTGATTCTTCTCGTGGTATGACTGATTGGGCTAAAGAAAATGTTAGATCATCTAATCTTCAAGACAAGCCAATTAGGTTCTTAGTAGATGATGTTGTTAAATTTGTTGAAAGAGAAATAAGAAGAGGAAATAAATATGACATTATCTTAATGGATCCTCCTTCATTTGGTAGAGGTTCTAATAAAGAAATTTGGAATATTGAAAATGATTTATATAATTTGGTTAAATTATGTACTGAGATTTTAAGTGATGATCCTTTAATGTTTTTAATTAATAGTTATACTACTGGATTATCAATGAACGTATTAGAAGATGTTTTAAAATTAACAGTTAATAGAAGATTTAATGGTTTTATTACTTCGGATGAGTTAGGAATTCCTATGAAAGATTCTGATTTAATACTTCCATGTGGAATATTTGCACGTTGGGAAAAAGAAAAATATGAAGATTAATATAATTAGCAATCCTAAAAAGAATAGTAAAGAGTTTGAAGATATACTTATTACTAAATTAGATAAAAGATATCAAAAAGATAATAAAAATCCAGATATGTGTATTTCAATTGGAGGAGATGGAACTTTTCTTTATATGATACATAAATATGGTTTTAATCCAAAGATAAAGTATGCTGGATTTAATTTGGGCACAGTTGGTTTCTTAACAAGTTTTTCAAGTGATGAATTAGATAGATTCATTGATCACTTAGATAAAGATTTTTATGTTGATAAGTATGCATTTTTAGACATAGAGATTAAGAATAAGAGTGGAGTACATAAATATAAAGCTCTTAATGAAATTGTTTTAAGAAACTTTATTAATAAGTCTTCTAGATTTGAAGTATTTGTTAATGATGAAAAACTAGAAGATTTTGTTGGAGATGCTTTGATGGTATCTACACCAGTTGGGTCAAGTGCATATAATTACAATTTGGGTGGTCCACTTATATATGATAAGGTAGATTCACTTATACTTAATGCAATTGCTCCAATTAACAATTGTAGTTATAAAAGTATTAATAATGCTATCTGGTTTGATAAAGATAATGTTATAACTGTTAAACCTAATAAAGAATATGTTATTCATTTTATTATTGATGGTTTTGATATGACTTTGAAGGATGTTGATTATATAAAGATTTCTTTAAGTAAAAAGAAATTAGATGTATTAAGATTTAAAAAGGTTAGTTATAGTGAATTAATTCATAATAAACTTTTATAAGATAGAGTAATCTATCTTTTTTTATGCATAAAAAAACATTGTTATTAAAACAATGTTAGATTATTGAATCTAAATCAAATGCTTCAGATGTTACTTTATCACTAACTCTTTTATTATGTTTTTTAGCATTATTATGTTTTTGAGTAGCTTTAGTTCTATCTAATTTGAAATAACTACATAAGTCATCTGGGTTTTCATTTGAATATGCAATTATATCAGTTAATGTTGATTCATAGAATTTTGAAATGTCCATTGATTTATTTAGAAGAATTTCTAATGCTTTCTTTTCGGCATTAAGTTTTATTAATTCTTTTTTAATTGCTTCTGCTTCGCTAACAAGTTTATTCATTTCATCAGTATCTTTTTGAATAGTTAATTTTCTTTCATTAATTTTAGTTGAGATTTCTTTGTTAGCTCCGATTAAGATATTAGATAATTCATCATCTTTGAATTTATCAACTAGTTTTTTATATTCATTTTTGAATTCTTCAATATCGGCATTTAAGTTATCAATTTTTTCTTTGGCTTCATAATACTTTTCTTTATATTCTTTAACCATTTCTAATTTATTATTGATAATCTTATTAATTTCATTATATTTACTTTGATATTTTTCTTTATTTTCGTTTAATACTGAAATTATTTCTTCTAGTTTTTTGTTTGTCTCTTTAATTGCATTATCCATAGCCATGCCTCTATTCTTTTATTATATTTTGAGTATATCAAATACATTACTCTTTGTAAATAAACCTGGTGTGTAAGAATTCTTAATATGTTATAATTAGTTAGGTGGTATTATGGATACTAATAATATAATAGATAACTATTTAGATAATAAAGATTGGGCTGTTAAAGAAAATAGTACCGTACCTTATTCAATCGGAGGTTTAATCCTTTATGAATCTGGTAATATGACTAAGAATTATTGGCTTAAGAAAATATATAATGAAAAAATTGAATTTGCACATAATGATGGATATATTCATATTCATGATTTAAGTATGTTAGCTCCTTATTGTGCTGGTTGGAGTTTAAAACAACTTATTAATTTTGGTATAAGCGGTGTTGAAGGAAAGATTACTAGTGGTCCTGCAAAACATTTATATACTTTATGTATTCAAATGGTTAACTTTTTAGGTATTATGCAAAATGAATGGGCTGGTGCTCAAGCATTTTCTTCGTTTGATACTTATTTAGCTCCATTTGTAAGAGTAGATAAACTTAAATATAGTGAAGTTAAACAAGCTATTCAATCTTTTGTTTACGGACTTAATATTCCATCTCGTTGGGGTTCTCAAGCACCATTTACAAATATTACTTTAGATTTGACTCCACCAAGTGATTTAAAAGATTTACCAGCAATTGTTGGTGGTGAAGAACAAGAATTTAATTATGGCGATTGTCAAAAGGAAATGAATATGATTAATAAAGCGTTCTTAGAAGTAATGCTTGAAGGTGATTATGATGGAAGAGGATTTCAATATCCAATACCTACATATTCAATTACAAAAGATTTTAAATTTGATGATTCTGAAATAAATAAATTATTATTTGAACTAACTTCTAAATATGGTACTCCTTATTTTTCTAACTATATTAATAGTGATATGGAACCTAGTGATGTTAGAAGTATGTGTTGTAGATTAAGACTTGATTTAAGAGAACTTAGAAAAAAGAGTGGTGGTTACTTTGGTAGTGGAGAATCTACTGGATCAATTGGTGTAGTTACTCTTAATATTCCGCGCCTTGCTTATGAAGCAGATGATGAAAAAGATTTCTATGAATCATTAGATGATATCTTAGAAATTGCAATTGATAGTTTAAATATAAAAAGAAAGAAAATTGTTGAATATATGAATAATGGATTATATCCATATTCAAAAGCTTATCTTGGTACTTTAGATAATCATTTTTCTACGATTGGTGTAGTTGGAATGAATGAAGCTGGATTAAATGCTAAGTGGATAAAGAAAGATATTTCAACAAAAGAAGGAAAGACTTTTGCATTAGATGTATTAAATTACATTCGATCTAAACTATCTGATTATCAAGAAAAATATGAAACACTTTATAATTTAGAAGCAACTCCAGCTGAAGCTACTGCTTATAGACTTGCTTTAAAAGATAAGAATAAGTATAAAGATATAATCACTGCAGGGGATAGTGAACCATATTATACAAATTCAAGTCATTTACCAGTTGGATTTACTAGTGATGTATTTGAAGCACTTGAGATTGAGGATGATCTTCAAGTTCTTTATACAAGTGGTACTGTATTCCATACTTTCCTTGGAGAGAAATTAAATGATTATAAAAGTACCCAAAACTTAGTTAAAAAAATTGCATACAATTATAAGTTACCTTATTTTACAATTAGTCCAACTTATTCAGTTTGCCCAAATCACGGATATATTGCAGGAGAGGTTACTACTTGTCCTAAATGTAAACAAACTTGCGAAGTCTATAGCAGAATAACAGGGTACTATAGACCTGTTAAGAATTGGAATAATGGTAAACAAGAAGAGTTTAAAGATAGAAAAACTTATAACGTAAAATAAACAGGCGAATTGATTCCTTTGACAGGAACAAGACTTATTTAATCAAAGATTAAAGAACTTTTTTGTCGATTTATGTTATATTTAGTAGGGAGTGATAAAAAATGGAATTAAAAGGAACAAAAACAGAAGAAAATTTAAAAAAAGCTTTTGCTGGAGAGAGTGAAGCAAGAAATAAATATACTTACTTTGCATCAAAAGCAAAGAAAGACGGGTTTGAACAAATAGCAGCTTTATTTGAAGAAACAGCAAATAATGAAAAAGAACATGCTAAGATGTGGTTTAAAGAACTTAATGGTGGAGAGATTCCTTCAACACCTGAAAACCTTTTAGCTGCAGCTGAAGGTGAAAACTATGAATGGACAAGCATGTATGAAGAATTTGCTAAGACTGCTGAAGAAGAAGGCTTTAAATCTTTAGCTATTAAGTTTAGACAAGTTGCTGAAATTGAAAAACATCATGAAGAAAGATATAGAAAACTTTTAAAGAATATTGATGATGAAGTAGTATTTTCTAAAGATGATGAAAAGATTTGGATTTGTAGAAATTGTGGACATGTAGTTGTTGGTAAGAAAGCACCTGAAGTATGTCCAGTATGTGCTCATCCACAAAGCTTTTTCGAACTTAAAGCAGAAAATTATTAAAAGTGTATATTGTATTTACAGATTAAAAAGAATACTTTATGTATTCTTTTTACTTTACACTTTACATTTAAAAAAATTTGAAAAAAGTATGTTTTTGTTGTATTATCGAAATTGTTTCGGGCATAATGTCCGAAAAATAAGAATAAAAGAGGAGTATAGGATTATGAGTAAAAACGAAAAAGAAGTCGGACTTTTACTTCATAGATTAGGCGTGTCTAGCAAATACTGCGGTTTTGAATTTTTGTCTAGTTGTGTAACAATTCTTTTAGAGAATGAATCATATAGACACAAAAGCATGAATTTCTTGTATGAAGAACTTGCTAAAAAGTATAATTGTACAGCTAAATGTGTTGAACGAAATATCAGAACTTGTATTTATAGCAGCTGGAATAAAGTTTCCTATAATACTGTTAACGAAGTATTTGGTAGCACTATGAACTATGTGGAAGAAAGTCCATCTAATCGTGAGTTCATTATGAACTTATTAGATTTCTTTAAATTTAATAAGTAGTGTGACTAGCGTGAGTTTATAAAAGGAACCGATTTGGTTCCTTTTATTGTTTGTTGAAAAAACAAATATATTTTTATATAATACACGTAAAGAAGTGATAATTATGACATTAAATAAACGATGTTGCCTTTAATTTAAAACTAAAATAATAAAAACAAGAAAGAGGTAACAATATGAAAATTTATAATACATTAACTAGAACAGTTGAAGACTTTAAACCTAATGAAGAAGGTAAAGTTAAATTTTATACATGTGGGCCAACTGTATATCATTATGCTCACATTGGTAATATTAGAAATTATATTGGTCATGATATTTTAGATAAGACTTTAAGATATATTGGATATGATGTAACTAGAGCAATGAATATAACTGATGTAGGACACTTAACTAGTGATTCAGATTCTGGTGAAGATAAGATGGCAGTAGCTGCAAAAAGAGAGCATAAGAAGGCTATGGAAATTGCAGCATTTTATACAGATGCATTTTTTAAAGACTTTGAAGCAGTAAATTGCAAGAAACCAGAAATTATTAGTCCTGCTACCGAAAATATTGATATGTATATTAAGATGATTGAGAAATTACTTGAAGAAGGATATGCATATATTTCAGGTGGAAATGTTTACTTTGATATTTCAAAACTTAATGATTATTATGTTTTAACAAATCATAAGATTGATGATATGGTTGTTGGTGCTAGAGAAGGCGTTGAAGAAGATAGTGCTAAAAAGAATCAAGCTGATTTTGCATTATGGTTTACAACTTCTAAATTTGAAAATCATGAATTAACTTGGGATTCTCCTTGGGGAGTTGGATATCCTGGATGGCATATTGAATGTTCTGGTATTTCAATTAAGTATTTAGGGGAATATTTAGATATACATGGTGGAGGAGTAGATAATATATTCCCACATCATACAAATGAAATTGCACAAAGTGAATCTTACTTAGGACATAAATGGTGTAATTATTGGTTTCATAATGAACATTTAATTACTGATGAAGGTAAGATGAGTAAATCTAAAGGAGATATTCTTACAGTTTCAAAATTAATTGAACAAGGATATGATCCGCTTGCTTATAGATTAATGGTTTTAAACAGTCATTATAGAAAACAATTATTATTTACATATGATTCGTTAAATCAAAATGAAAATTTACTTAAGAGATTAAGAAATAAAGTATCTTCAATTAATGAAGCTGGTGAATTAGATCAAACTAAATTTGATGAATACAATAATAAGTTTAAAGCTGAACTTGAAAATGATTTAAATACTGCGAATGCATTAACAGTACTATTTGAATTATTAAAAGATGATTCAGTTAATGGAAAGACTAAATTAGAATTAGTTAATAATTTTGATAAAGTATTTAGTTTAAATCTTGTTCAAGAAGAAGAGACTTCTGAAAATGATGCTGAAATTAAAGCTTTAATTGAAAAGAGAAAAGAAGCTAAAAAGAATAAAGATTTTGAACTAGCTGATTCTATTAGAGCTGACCTTTTAAGTAAAGGTATCGAACTTATTGATTCAAGAGAAGGAACTACTTATAAAATAATTAAATAGAGGTGAATAAATGATAATCTTGATTATATATTGTTTATTATTCTTTATTTCTTTAATATTTAACATTTATATTTCTTTAGTTGAAAAAGAATATAAAAATAAAAAGAACAAGAAGAAATTAACTGGATGTGAATTATCTCATGAGATATTGGATTTAGATAGTAATAATAATTCATATATATTACTTACTAAGGGAGATAGTTTATATAATAGTTTAAGAGATACTATTAAACTTGATGAAGATTCGTTTGATGAATCAACACTTTATGCATTAACAGTATCTGCTTTAAAATCTTATGAAGCAATTGATAAAAAGAATAAAGAACAATATAAGTTAAGAGATAAACTATCTAAATTATTATTTTATTTGATGATTCTTTCATATATATTATTAGCTGCATGTGTTGTACTTAATGATTATTCAATCGGTGGTGCAAGTCTTGCAATACTAGTTATAGTAACTATATTAGATATTAAATGGCATTTGTTATATAAATCTAATATAAAAAAACTCGTTAAAGTGTTAAAACAAAATGGCTTTATTGATAAAGATGAGGTTAATGATGTAACTAAGTTACTTGGAGTAGAGGTATTAAAACCTTTTACTAGATTAATAAATGTAATAAAAGAGTTATTTGATCAAATAATTCCAGATTCTTAAAGAACGTTAAATCGTTCTTTTTTTGTTATATAACGAATTTTCAAAAAAAGTTTAATTAAATACTTGATTTTGAATATTAGATAAGGTATAATGTTTTTGTTTAAACGGCGAAGATGTGCGAGGTTGCTGACACACCAGGAGGAGTTGCAAACCTGGTAAAGTATGTCAGGTTAATTCGTTACGGAGCTATGTTTATACAAAGATATAAACGAAGGGAGACAAATCAATATGTCAAAAATTAGAATAAGATTAAAAGCTTATGATCACAAAGTTCTAGACAATGCTTGTGCTAAAGTAATTGAAACTGTAAAGAGAACTGGCGGAGAAATTTCTGGTCCAGTACCACTTCCTACAGAAATTCAAAAAATTACTGTTTTAAGAGCAGTACACAAATACAAAGATAGTCGTGAACAATTCGAAATGAGAACTCATAAGAGATTAATCGACATCAAAAATCCAAGTGAAAAAACTATGGATGCTCTAAAGAAATTAGATTTACCTAGTGGCGTTGAAGCTGAAATTAAGTAATCTAAAAAACATTTAAACAAAAATTAACGGAGGATATTATGAAAGGAATCTTAGGACGTAAAGTCGGAATGACTGAAAAGTTTACAAAGGATGGAAAAGTTATTCCTGTTACTGTAATCGAAGTTGAACCTAACGTTATTACTCAAATCAAAACAGTTGAAACTGATGGTTATAACGCTATTCAATTAGGCACAGTTGACAAGAAAGAAAAGCGTGCTACTAAAGCTGAAATCGGACACGCTAAAAAAGCTAACACATCTGCTAAGCGCTTCTTAAAAGAAATTAGAGTTGAAAACCCAGCTGAATATACTTTAGGAAACGTTATTGCAGCTGACACATTTGAAGTTGGTGAACGTGTAGACGTAACTGGTACTTCAAAAGGTAAAGGATTCACTGGTGTTATTAAAAGACACGGTCAATCTCGTGGACCTGAAACTCACGGATCTCATTATCATAGAAGACCTGGTTCAATGGGTACTATGTTACCAATGAGGGTTTTAAAAGGTAAAAAGAACTCAGGACATATGGGTGTTGAAACTGTTACAATTCAAAACCTTGAAATCATTGAAGTTTCTACTAAAGATAATTACATCTTAGTTAGTGGAAATGTTCCTGGACCTAAAAACGGAATAGTATTAATTCGTTCTGCTGTTAAAGGTGGAAAAGTTAATCCTAAAGATATCATCATTTATGAAGTTGAAGAAGAAGTAGTAGAAACTCCAGTTGAAGAAACTGCTGAAACTACTGAAGAAGTTGTTGAAACTGCTGCTGAATCTGAAGAAGTTGAGGAAACTACTGAAGCTTAATTGCTTTAGTCGAAAGGAGATTTTTAAGAATGGCAAAGATTAAAGAATTAAACCTTAAAGGTGAACAAGTTAAAGAATTAACTTTAAATGATGATGTATTTAAAATTGAAGGTAATGATGTAGTTTTAAAGAAAGCTATTAGATTACAATTAGATTCACAAAGACAAGGAACTGCTGATACTAAAGGTAGAAGCGAAGTTTCTGGTGGTGGAAGAAAACCATACAGACAAAAAGGAACTGGTAACGCTAGACAAGGTACAATCAGAGCTCCACACTTCGTTGGTGGTGGTGTAGTATTTGGACCTACTCCAAGAAGTTACTCATTCAAAACTAACAGAAAAGAAAGAAGATTAGCTCTTAGAACTGCTTTATCTGCAAAACTTGCTGAAAAAGCAGTAGTAGTTGTTGATTCATTAGAATTAAAATCATCTAAGACTAAAGATGCTATCAAAATGTTAGAAACATTAAAATTAAATGGTAAAGTATTATTCGTAAGTGCTCATGATGCTGAAATGTTATATTTAGCAACTAGAAACTTAGGAAATACTGCTGTTATCATGGCTGATGAATTAAATGTATACGATATCGTTAATGCTGATGTTGTAGTATTAGATGAAGACAGCGTTAAATATATTGAGGAGGCACTTAACTAATGAAAGATATTATTATTGCTCCAGTAATTACTGAAAAATCTCAAATTGCTATTAGTGAAAATAATGTATATACATTTAAAGTTAGTAAAGATGCTAACAAAACTCAAATTAAACAAGCAATTGAAGAAGCTTTCGGTGTAAAAGTTAAAGAAGTTAGAACTCTTAATACTAAAGCTAAAGATAAAAGAGTTGGAAGATATACTGGAAAAACTAAAACTTATAAGAAAGCAATCGTTACTTTAAAAGATGGTAACGCTATTGAAATTTAGTAGGAGGTTATTGACATGGCTATAAGAAAATTTAAAGCAACTACTAATGGTAGAAGAGGTATGTCAACTTTAGTTAATGAAGAATTAACTCAAGGAAATAAACCTCAAAAAAGTTTACTTTCTTCTGGAAGTAAAACTGGTGGAAGAAATAACCAAGGTAAAATGACAGTTCGTCACATCGGTGGTGGAGCTAAGAGAAAATACAGAGTTATTGATTTCAAAAGAAATAAATTTGGTGTAACTGGTAAAGTTACTGCTATTGAATACGATCCAAATAGAAATGCTAATATAGCTTTAATCACTTACTTAGATGGTGAAAAGAGATATATCATTGCTCCTAAAGATTTAAAAGTAGGAATGATCGTTGAAGCTGGAGAAGCTTGCGATATCAAAGTTGGTAATGCAATGCAACTTCAAAACATCCCAGTTGGTACATTAGTACACAACGTAGAAATGAAACCTGGTAAAGGTGGAGCTTTAGCAAGAAGTGCTGGAACAAGTGCACAAATTCTTGGTAGAGATGATAAATATGTAATTATTCGTTTACAATCTGGTGAAACTAGAAAAGTTCTTGGAACTTGCATGGCTACAATCGGTGTTGTAGGAAATGAAGATTACGAATTAGTAAATGTAGGAAAAGCTGGACGTACTCGTCACATGGGAATCAGACCTACAAACCGTGGATCTGTAATGAACCCTAACGATCACCCACATGGTGGTGGTGAAGGTAGAACACCAATCGGACGTAAGAGCCCAATGACTCCTTGGGGTAAACCTGCTCTTGGTTACAAGACTCGTAAACCTAAAAAAGCTTCTAGCAAATTAATTGTTAGTAGAAAGAAAAATAAATAGGTGATAATATGGCAAGAAGTTTGAAAAAAGGACCTTTCGCTGATGAAAGCCTAATGAAAAAAATTGAAAAATTAAACGCAGAAAACAAAAAAGACGTTGTTAAAACTTGGTCTAGAAGATCTACTATCTTCCCTGACTTTGTAGGACACACTATTGCTGTTCATAATGGTAAGGAATTCATTCCTGTATACATTACTGAAGAAATGGTTGGACACAAATTAGGTGAATTCGCTTTAACTCGTAAAGCTGGTGGACATGCTGGACAACAAGTAGGAAAGAAGTAGGAGGATTTAGATGGAAACTTTCGCAATTCATAAAAACGCAATGGTTGCTCCACGTAAAGCTCGTATGACTATTGATTTAATCAGAGGCAAAAAAGTTGGTGAAGCAGTTGCAATACTTAAAAATACTAACACTAAATCTTCTAGACTTATTGAAAAAGTATTAAATTCAGCTGTAGCTAATGCAACTAACAATTACAATGCTAAGCTTGAAGATTTAGTAGTTTCTGAATGTTTCGTTAATCCTGGAGTAGTTTTAAAGAGAGTTAAACCTGCTTCAAGATCAAGAATCGACAGAAGAGATAAAAGAACTAGTCACATTACTGTAAAAGTAAGTGATGGTAAGGAGGCTTAATTATGGGACAAAAAGTAGACCCACGTGGATTAAGACTTGGAATCAGCAAAAATTGGGAATCTAATTGGTTTGCTGAAAAACAAGACTATGTTGAAAAATTAAATAGTGATATTAAAATCCGTGAATTCTTATCAAAGAAATTAAAAGATGCTTTAGTATCTGAAATTGCTATTGAAAGAAAAGCTGACAGAGTTGATGTTAAAATCTTTACTGCAAGACCTGGTGTAATCATCGGACATGGTGGAGATGACATCGAAAAATTAAGAAAAGAAATCAAAAAGGTTTCTGGTGAAGATGTTTATTTAACTATTTCAGAAGTTAAGAATCCAAATTTAAGCGCTGAAATCGTTGCTCAAACAATCGCTCATCAAATTGAAAATAGAGGTAACTTCAGAAAAATTCAAAAGAACGCTATCAGACAAACTATGAAAGCAGGAGCTAAAGGTATTAAAACTAAAGTTTCTGGTAGATTAAATGGTGCTGAAATGGCTCGTTCTGAAGGATATACTGAAGGAACTGTTCCATTACATACTATTAGAGCTAATATAGATTATGCTGAAGCAGAAGCTGATACAACTTACGGAAAAATCGGAGTTAAAGTATGGATCTATAAAGGTGAAGTATTAAAAGGAAAAAACACTGAAAATAAAATCAGAGTAGAACGTAAAGGAGGTAACCGCGATGTTAATGCCAAAAAGAACTAAATATCGTAAACCTCATAGAATTAGTTATGAAGGACATGCTAAAGGACACACTAAATTAAATATGGGTGAATATGGACTTCAAGCAAAGACTGGTGGATACATTACTGCTAGACAAATCGAAGCAGCACGTGTAGCTATGTCAAGATTCACTAAACGTGGTGGTCAAATTTATATTAATATTTTCCCACATTTAGCAAGAACTATGAAACCACTTGAAACTCGTCAAGGTACTGGTAAAGGTGATGTTAAAGAATGGGCAGCTGTAGTTAAAGAAGGAACAATCATGTTTGAAATCGCTGATGTTCCAGAAGCTACTGCTAGAGAAGCTTTAAGACTTGCTTCTCACAAATTAGGTGTAAAAACTAAAATAGTAGTTAAAGAAGAAAGTGGTGAAGCTAATGAAAACTAGTGAAATTAGAAAAATGTCCACTGAAGAAATCAATGCTAAGATTACTGAAATCAAAGATGAATTATTTGATTTAAGAATGAAACAATCTACAGGATCAGTAGAAAAACCTCATAAAATTAATGAAGGTAGAAAAACTATTGCTCGTTTAAAGACTGTTTTAAATGAACGTAAAGGAGGAAATGAATAATGAGTGAAGCTAAGAAAACTACATTAGTAGGTAAAGTTGTAAGTGCTAAAAATGATAAGACTATTACAGTTTTAGTTGAAACTTATAGAAGAGATCCTTTATATCATAAAAGAGTTAAATATTCTAAAAAATATGCAGCTCATGATGAAAAGAATATTGCAAAAGTAGGAGATACAGTTAGATTAATTGGTACTAGACCATTATCAAAAACTAAGAGATACGTTTTAGATAAAGTATTAATCGAATCTGTAGAAATCTAGGAGGGTTATTATGATACAACAACAAACTAAATTAAAAGTAGCTGATAACTCTGGAGCTAGAGAATTAATGGTAATCAGAGTACTTGGTGGAAGTAAAGTAAAATATGGTAACATTGGAGACGTAGTTGTTGGAACAGTTAAAAAAGCTATTCCTAACTCAAATGTTAAAGCTGGAAAAGTTGTTAAAGCAGTTATCGTAAGAAGTGTTGAAGGAGTTAGAAGAGCTGATGGTTCTTATATCAAATTCCAAGATAATGCATGTGTATTAATTAAGGATGATAAGAGCCCAATCGGAACTCGTGTTCTAGGTCCTGTAGCTAGAGAATTACGTGATAAAGATTATATGAAGATCGTATCTTTAGCTAACGAAGTATTATAGGAGGATATTATGAAGGTTAAAGTCGGAGATAAAGTAAGAGTACTTGCTGGAAAAGATAAAGGCAAAGAAGGAACTATTACTTCAATTCTAAAGAAAAAAGACAGAGTAGTTGTAAGTGGTGTTAACGTTGTTAAAAAACACATTAAACCATCTGCTTATAATGAAAATGGTGGAATTGTTGAAGTAGAATCTTCAATTCATGTATCTAACGTTAAAGTTGTAGAAGCTAAAGCTGCTAAAGCAGAAAAAGCTACTAAAACTGAAAAAACTGCAAAAACAACTAAAAAAACTACAAAGAAAGAGTCAGGTGAAAAATAATGAACGCATTAAAGAAACAATATAATGAAGAAATCGTTCCTGCATTAAAGGAAAAATTCAATTATTCTTCTGTAATGGAAGTACCTAGACTTGAAAAAATTGTTATCAACATTGGTGTTGGTGATGGAGCTAGAGAAGAAAAATATATTGATGCTGCTAAAGCTGAATTAGCTCAAATTACTGGACAAGCTCCAGTTGTAACAAAAGCTAAGAAATCAATCGCTGGTTTCAAATTAAGAGAAGGACAACCTATTGGAGTTAAAGTTACTTTAAGAGGAGAAAATATGTACAACTTCATGGAAAAATTAATCCGTGTTGCATTACCTCGTGTACGTGACTTCAGAGGAATTTCTGATAAAGCTTTTGATGGATTCGGAAATTATACTTTAGGTATTAAAGATCAATTAATCTTTACTGAAGTAAATTACGATGACGTAGTAAAATTAAGAGGAATGGACATTGTTTTTGTTACAACAGCAAAAACAAATGAAGAAGCTTATGCATTATTAGATAGCTTCGGAATGCCATTTAGAAAGTAGGGTATTGATATGGCTAAGACAAGTTTAAAAGTTAAACAAGCAAGACCTCAAAAATTCAAAGTTAGAGAATATACAAGATGCGAAAGATGTGGAAGACCTCATGGTGTTATCCGTAAATTCGGATTATGTCGTATTTGTTTTAGAGAACTTGCTAACCAAGGTAAAATACCTGGCGTTAAGAAGTCAAGTTGGTAGAAAGGAAGTATAAACATGGTAGAAGATAAAATAGCAGATATGCTTACAAGAATTCGTAATGCAAATCAATTAAAACATGACACTGTTGATGTAATCGGAACTAAGATGACTTGCGAAATCGCTAGAATTCTTAAAGAAGAAGGATACATCAGCGAATATAAATTAGTTGAATCAAAAAATGGTAATACTTTAACTTTAAATCTTAAATATACTGAAGATAAAAAGACTAGAGTTATTACTGGTTTAAAGAGAATTTCTAAATCTGGTTTAAGAGTTTATGTTGAACATGATAAACTTCCTAGAGTATTAAACGGATTAGGAATTGCAATAATTTCTACTTCTAAAGGAATTATGACTGATAGAGATGCTAGAAAACAAAATCTAGGAGGAGAAGTACTTGCTTACATTTGGTAATCAAGGAAAATATTGGTTATGAGTAGAATTGGAAATAGAGTATTAACAATTCCAGCTGGTGTTACTGTTACACTTGATGGAAATAACATTAAAGTTACTGGTTCTAAAGGAACTCTTGAAGGAACTATTAACTCAAACATTACTGTAACTGTTGATGGAGATAAATTAACTACTTCAAGAAACAGTGAAATTAAGAGTGTTAAACAAATTCATGGAACTACTAATGCTAATATAGCTAATATGTTAGCTGGTGTTTCTGAAGGTTATAAAAAAGAACTTGAAATTGTTGGTGTTGGTTACAGATGCCAAGTTGCTGGAAAGAAAGTCACATTAAACGTTGGATATTCTCATCCAGTAGAAATGACTGCTCCAGAAGGAATTACTGTTACTTCTGAAGGTCCTACACAATTAACAGTTTCAGGAATTGATAAACAAAAAGTATCTGAATTTGCTGCTAAGATTCGTGAAAACAGATTACCTGAACCATACAAAGGAAAAGGAATCAGATATAAAGACGAACACATTAGACGTAAAGAAGGAAAGAAAGCATCTAAATAGGGGAGGTAAAAGAATATGATAAAAAAAGAAGCAAATAATGTTGCAAGATTAAGAAGACATAAAAGAGTTAGAAATAAAGTTTCTGGAACAGCTGAATGTCCAAGATTAAATGTATTTAGATCAAATTCTCAAATCTTCGCTCAAATAATTGATGATGTTAAAGGTGCTACTTTAGTTTCATCTTCAAGTTTATCTTTAAAACTTGAAAATGGTGGTAATGTAGAAGCTGCTAAAGCAGTTGGCGCAGATATCGCTAAAAAAGCTGTTAAAGCTGGAATTAAAGAAGTAGTATTTGATAGAGGTGGATACCAATATCATGGACGTGTTGAAGCATTAGCTGATGCAGCACGTGAAAATGGATTGGATTTCTAGGAGGTAAATTATGGCAAGAAACGTAAGAATGAATGACAATAAAAAACTTTTAGAAGAAAAAGTAATTAGCATCTCTAGAATTACTAAGGTTACTAAAGGTGGACGTATAATGAGATTCGCCGTAACAGTAGTAGTTGGTGATGGAAAAGGCTTAATCGGTTTAGGAACTGGTAAAGCTTCAGAAGTTCAACCAGCTATCAACAAAGCAACTCAAGCTGCTAAGAAGAACTTAGTAAAAGTTGCTATGGTTGATGGAAGAACTATTCCTCATGAAGCTACTGGAACTTGTGGAAGAGCTAGAGTTTTAGTTAAACCTGCTCCAAAAGGTTCTGGAATCGTTGCTGGTGGAGCTGCTCGTGCTGTACTTGAAGCTGCTGGTATTAAAGATATCGTATCTAAATCATTAGGTTCAAATACACAAATTAACGTTGCTAAAGCTACACTTAGTGCTTTAAAATCTGAACGTACTGCTGAACAAATCGCAGAATTACGTGGTAAGAAAGTTGAGGAGTTATAATATGAAATTAAATAATTTAGTAAAATCTCCTGAAACTAAAACAAGAAAAAGAGTTGGAAGAGGAAACGGATCTGGTTTAGGTAAAACTGCTGGAACTGGAGAAAAAGGACAAAAATCTAGAAGCGGAGTTTCAATTTCACCTTGGTTCGAAGGTGGACAAACTCCATTATATAGAAGAATTCCTAAGAGAGGTTTCAACAACGCTAGATTTAGAACTGAATATGCAGTAGTAAATCTTTCTGATTTAAATAAATTTAATGATGGTGATGTTGTTACTCCAGCTACTTTAGTTGAAAAAGGAATTGTTAAAAAAGAATTAGCTGGTATTAAAGTATTAGCTAATGGAAAATTAGAAAAAAAGGTAACTGTTAAAGCTCACAGATTCTCATCTGCAGCTGTAACTAAGATTGAGGAATTAGGCGGAACTACAGAGGTGATTTAGTTATGTTCAAAAGTCTTAAAGGACTATTTAGTTCACAAAACAAAGATTTAAGAAAGAGAATATACTTTACACTACTTATACTTGCTGTTTACGCCTTCGGTTCTAATATTGTTGTACCTGGTGCTAATGATAAGATTAAAGGTTTAGAATTCTTAGATTTACTAAACTTAATGAGTGGTGGAAGTTTAAAAACATTCTCAATATTCTCATTAGGAGTTATGCCATATATTACGGCATCAATTCTTACACAAATCTTACAAATGGATATCGTTCCATATTTTAAAGAATTAAAAGAACAAGGAGCTACTGGAAGACAAAAGATCAATAAGATTAATAGATATCTAGGAATCTTATTCGCTTTTGTTCAAGGTTATATATATTCAATAGCTTTTATGAAATTAGATTCAACAATCGAAGTAATTAAAACTACTATTATATTTACTGCTGGTACTTCATTGTTATTATGGTTGGCTGACGAAATTACTAAGAAAGGTCTTGGTAATGGAGTTTCATTATTCATTATGGCTGGTATTATAGGTAATTTACCTGCAACATTTAAATCAGCATTTGATGAATTAATTGTGAACGGAAGCTTTAAACAAGCACTTGGAATTACCTTCTATATATTATTCATTGTTGCTTACTTACTAATTTTAGTTGGTGTAGTATTCACTGAAATATCTGAAAGAAGAATTCCTATACAACATAGTACAAGAACAGCAAATACAAATTTAAATGAACAATCATATTTACCATTAAAATTAAACTCTGCTAGTGTTATGCCTGTAATTTTTGCAAGTGCATTAACTAGTATTCCTGGGTTAATTGGTCAATTTATTGACAAAGGTGAAGGTGCATTTAGTACATTTGTAAATAATTATATTATTTATACTTCTGGAACAGGATTTATACTTTACGTATTATTAATTATTGGATTCTCATTCCTTTATACTTTAATGCAATTAAATCCTAAAGAAATGGCTGAAAATTTAGATAAGAGTAGAGCTTATGTTCCTGGTATTACACCTGGTGAAAGAACTGAAATGTATTTTAAAGGAACATTAATTAGACTTACTGTTACAGGAAGTATTAGTTTAGCAATACTTGCTTCAATTCCAGTAATCTTAACTAAGATAACTGGTATCTCAAGTACTGCTTCATTAGGTGGAACTGGATTACTAATCGTTGTTGGTGTTGCACTTGAAACATTTAAACAATTAGAAAGTAGTGCAGTATCACGTAGTTATCAAACAACTGGAAAGCGAAGAAGGGGATAAAATGAAGAATATTATCTTTATTGCCCCTCCAGCCGCTGGAAAGGGAACTCAAAGTGATTTATTAGTTGAAAAGTATGGATATATCCACATTTCAACTGGTGACTTACTAAGAGAAGAAATTGCAGCTGGTGGAGAACTTGCTAATGAAATCTCTTCAATTATTGAAGCAGGTAAATTAGTTAGCGATGAATTAGTTGCGACATTACTTACAAAAAGACTTTCGCAAGATGATGTTAAAAAACATGGGTTTATTCTTGATGGTTACCCAAGAAACATTGCACAAGCTAAAACTTTAGAAGAAATTCTTGAAGAAGTTCAATCTTCTGTTGATGTAGTTATTTATCTTGAATTAGATGAAGAAAACGCAATGAAGAGAGCTTTAGGTAGAGCTACTTGTCCAAAATGTAAAAAAGGGTATAATCTATATTTAGAAGGATTTAAACCAAATGTTGATGGAATTTGTGATAATTGTGGAACAGCATTAGAAACACGTAGTGATGATAATGAAGAAACATTTAAATCTAGATTCCAAACATATATGGATAGTACTAGTCCTCTATTAGAATTCTATAGAGCTGCTGGTCTATTAAGAAATATAAACAGTTTACAAGATAAGAACAAAATTTTTGAAGAAATAGAAAGTGTAATACAATGATTAATATCTATAGTGATGATGAAATTAAAAAGATTAAAAAAGCAGGTCATATAAATAAGTTAACTCATGAGTATTTAGCAAGTATTGCTAAACCTGGAGTTTCAACTAAATATATTGATGATGAAGCTGGTAGATTTATTGAATCTATGGGTGGTAAGGCTGCTTGCAAAGGTTTTGAGGGATATCCTGGAAATATTTGTGTATCTGTTAATGACGAAATCGTTCATGGTATCGGTTCTGAAGATCATATTTTGAGAGATGGAGACATCGTCACTTTTGATATCGTTGTAGAACTAGATGGAATGATGGCAGATTCTGCTACTACTGTTCCAGTTGGTTCGATATCAAAAAAGAAAGAACATTTATTGTATCATACTGAAAAGTCACTTTATGTTGGACTTAAAGAATTAAAAGCAGGAGTTCCACTTGGAAATTTATCTGCTAGAATTCAACAATATGCTGAAAAACATGGACTTGGAGTTGTTAGAGAACTTGGAGGTCATGGAATAGGCTATGAAATGCATGAAGATCCATGGGTACCAAATTTTGGTAAATACGGATCAGGTATTACTTTAAAAAAAGGAATGGTCATTGCAGTTGAGCCAATGCTTACAGCTGGAAAAAGAAATGTGTGCATGCTTGATGATGATTGGACAATAGTTACTGAAGACGGTAGCGATTCAGCACATTTTGAACATACAGTGGCAATTACAGAAGATGGCTATGAAATTTTAACAGGAGAATAAAATATATGGCTAAAGAACAAAAAATTGAAGTTGAAGGCAAAGTTATAGATGTTACTCATGATATTTATAAAGTTGAGTTAGATAATAAAATGATTATAACAGCCCGTGTTTCTGGTAAAATCCGAATGAACTTGATTCGCATTTTAGCAGGTGATAGAGTTATAGTTGAGTTGTCTCCAACTGATTTAACACATGGGATTATAAAATATAGAAAATAAAAATGGAGGTATTTTTATGAAGGTTAGAGCATCAGTAAAACCTATGTGCCCAAAATGTAGGGTAATTAGAAGAAAAGGAAAAGTTATGATTATTTGTGAAAATCCAAAACACAAACAAGTACAAGGCTAGGAGGAGAAATTATGGCACGTATTAAGAATATTGATTTACCAAAAGATAAAGCTGTATTTATTGGTTTAACTGCTATTTACGGAATTGGTCAAAGCACTGCAAAGAAAATTTGTGCTGCTGCTAAAGTTGATGCTGAAATGAAAGTTAAAGATTTAACTTTAGATCAAGAAGCTGCATTAAGAAGCGAAGTAGACAATTATACAGTTGAAGGTGAACTTAGAAGAGAAGTTCAAATGAATATTAAAAACAAAATGGAAATTGGTTCATATCAAGGAAGCAGACATAAAAAAGGTCTTCCAGTTCATGGACAAAGAACTAGCAGAAATGCTCGTACTCGTAAGGGTAAAGGTAAAGTAGTTGCTAATAAGAAAAAAGAAGGAAAATAGGAGGATAAACTATGGCTTATAATAGAAGAAAAAGAAAAGTAAGAAAAAATATTCCTGAAGCACAAGCTCATATTTCATCATCATATAATAATACATTAGTTACTATTACTGATAAAGAAGGAAATACTATTTCTTGGGCTTCATCTGGAACTATTGGATATAAAGGTTCTAAGAAGAAAACTCCATATGCTGCTGGTTTAGCTGCTGAACAAGCTGGTAAAGCTGCAATGGATTGTGGAGTTAAAAAGGTAGAAGTTTTTGTTAAAGGATTAGGTGGAGGAAGAGAAACAGCTATTCGTTCATTACAAACAGTTGGTCTTGAAATCACTTCAATCGTTGATGAAACTCCAGTACCACACAACGGATGTAGACCACCAAAAAGACCTAGAAATTAATTAGTATTAGAAGAAAAGAGGATTGAATATGAATTTCGAAAAACCAAATTATAAAATTACTGAATATGATCAAAGTAAGAATTATGGAAAATTTGAACTAGAACCACTTGAAAGAGGTTTTGGTACAACTATTGGTAATGCACTAAGAAGAGTTATGCTATCTAGTATGCCTGGATCAGCAGTTGTTAGCGTTAAAATTGATGGAGTTTTACATGAATTCCAAAAAATTGATGGTGTAAGAGAAGATGTTATGAATATTATTCTTAACATTAAATCATTAGTAGTTAAAAATTATTCTAATACAAAGAAAGTTATGAAACTTTCTGTAGCTAAAGAAGGAGTTGTAACTGCTGGAGATATCGAACATGATGCTGATATCGAAATCGTTAACCCAGATTTAGTTATTTGTAATTTAGTAAAAGATGGTAAGATCAATATGGAACTTACTGTTGAAAATGGTCGTGGATATGTAGATGCTGCTGAAAACAAGAGAATTTACGGTGATGAAATCGGAGTTATCTATGTTGATGCATTATACAGTCCAATTGATAAGGTTGCTTTCGAAGTAGAATCTGCTCGTGTTGGTCATAATGAAAATTTTGATAAATTAATTATGTATGTTAATACAAATGGTTCTATTACTCCAGAAGAATCTATGGCATTAGCTTCAAGAATTTTAATTGAACATTTAAATATTGTTGCTGACTTAAATCAAATCGCTGATGTAACTGGAATAATGGCTGAAAAGAAAGTTGATACTATCACTAAAACTCTTGAAACTCCTATTGAAGAAATTGAATTCTCAGTTAGAGCTTATAATTGCTTAAAGAGAGCAAACATCAATACAGTTCAAGATTTAATTGATAAAAAAGAATCTGAAGTTACTAAAATTAGAAACTTAGGAAAGAAATCATTAAAAGAAGTTATTGATAAAGTAAACGAAATGGGACTAAAGTTCCGTGATTAATTAAAAACAGAGAGGAAAAAGAATAATGTACAGAAAATTAAGTAGAGAATCTAGTATTAGAAGAAGTATGTTAGCTGGTATCTGTAAAGACGTAATCATGAAGGAAGGCGTTGTTACAACTGAAGCAAGAGCAAAAGAAGTAAGAAAATTCGTTGACAAAATGATCACTTACGGTAAAGATGGATCTTTAGTTTCAAGAAGAAAAGCACTAGCTTTCTTACACAATGATTCAGCTGTAGTTGATAAGATCTTTAATGAATTAGCACCAAGATATGCTGAACGTAAAGGTGGATATACTAGAATTATTAAATTAAAAGAAAGAATCGGAGACGATGCTTTACAAGTAAGACTTGAATTAGTTGACTAATCAAGTCTTTTTTTTATTTAAATAGTATATGTTTTTTCTTGATTTATGTTATACTAAAATAGTAAAAGAATAAATAGAGGTGATTATTATGAATCAAGAAAATAACAGTTCTAATAAACCGGTTGAGCAAACAAATAAAGTAGAAACTCCTGAAGCACAAAAAGCGGCTGCTGCTGCTCAAGCTGCTCCTTTTGGACAAAAAGCTATTAAAATTGGTCCAGGTTTGTTAGCTGATCGTGAAAAACTAATTCAAGAGATTAATAGTAATCAAACTCCTAGAAGTGATCATCAAATCACTTATAGATATACTGCTTTAAATCCAGAAGGTAAGATTGTAAAAAATACTTTTGTTGCTTATTCTAAAATGGAAGTATTTACATTCTTTGAAAATGAAGGATATAAAGTATTTAAGGTTGAAACTAGTGCTACTATCGAAAGATTCCATGGTGCTAATGGTTTCTTAACTAGAAAAATGAGTACTAAAGATTTAGTATTCTGGCTAGAACAATTATCAACTTACTTAAAAGCTGGTATTCCGTTAACTCAAGCAATGGAAATCCTTTGTAAGCAAATGGGTAAGAATGATAATTTAAAAAGAATTTTTGATAAAATAGTTTATGATTTAACATTAGGTGAGAATTTCTCAACATGTTTGGAAAATCAAAGTAATGTTTTCCCAGCATTATTAATTAACATGATTAAGACAGCTGAAGCAACAGGAGACCTTGAAGGTACTCTTGATGATATGGCTTCATATTATAGTGATGTTGAAAAAACTAAGAAGGAAATGAAGAGTGCTCTTACTTATCCAATTTTGATATTGTTATTTGCATTTGGTGTAGTTGCATTTATCTTAGTTTATTTAGTACCACAATTTGAAAATATTTATGATACTGCGGGTGCTAAAGTTAGTCCATTAACTAATTTTATTATTCAAACTTCAAGATTCTTAAAATCATATTTGATAGCAATCATTTTAATTATAATAGCTATTGTTATTGTAATAATATTGCTTTATAAGAATGTTAAAGCTATTAGATTCTATATGCAAAAATTTGCTATGAAGATGCCAGTATTTGGAAATATGATTATTTATAAAGAAATTACAATTTTTACTAGAACATTCTCTAATCTATTAAAGAATAATGTATTCATTACTGAATCAATGGATATCTTAGTAAAAATTACAAATAATGAAATTTATAAAGAGATTATGATTAACACTGTTAATTATATTGGACGTGGAGATAAAATTAGTGAAGCGTTTAAAAATAATTGGGCTATTCCACAAGTTGCATATTATATGATGCAAACTGGTGAATCTACTGGACAACTTGCAGAGATGATGGAAAAAGTTGCTAATTATTTTGATACTCAACATAAAACACTTGTTGAGACAATGAAGAGTTTAATTGAACCTGTTCTTATTCTTTTCTTAGCAGTAGTTGTTGGAGGAATTGTAATAGCAATCATAATGCCAATGTTTGGTCTTTATCAAGAACTTATGTAGAAAGGTGATATATATGGAACAATGGATGATTTGCGTATATTTGTTTATTGTCGGTTTATTCTTTGGATCATTCTTTAATTGTTTATGTGACAGATTAAGTAATAACCAATCAATAATTCATCCAGGTTCCCATTGTGATAATTGTAAACATGAATTAACCTGGTATGAACTTATACCAGTTTTTTCATATCTTTTTCAAGGTGGTAAATGTTCAAAATGTAAGATAAAATTATCTTTTTGGTATCCATTTACTGAGATAATTACTGGTTTATTATTTATGGGTAGTTTTATTGTGTATGGATTTACTCTAAATACACTTTTATCTATAGTAATTTCGTCTGTTTTTATATGCGTTATTATTAGTGATTCGAAATATATGGTTATATTAGATGAAGTTTTAATTGCTGGTATTATACTTGTTAGTATTATTTATATTTTTCAAGGTGGAATGATAAATCTTGCATATAGATTCTTAAGAGGATTAGTATTATTTTCAATTATGCTTTTAATCAAAGTATTTGGAGATATAACTTTTAAACAAGAATCTTTAGGATGGGGAGATATTAAACTTGCATTCTTTGTAGGTATAGTTTTAGGTATTAAGTTAGGTATAATGCATATCTTTATTGGAGCATTCTTAGCTTTACCTTATGCTTTATATATTACTTATAAAAATAAAGATAATATTTTACCTTTTGGTCCATTTTTAATAAGTGCATTTTTTATACTTTTCCATTTTCAAGATTTTTTCTATAATTTGCTTTCAATTATTTTTAGGGGGGCTATATGAAAAAGTTAGTATTTGTAATTATTTCATTTTTCTTTCTAATTGTTAATGTTAAAGGAATGCAAATGTCTAATGAAACATTTAATGCAGTTATTAAGAATGATGGATCTGCAGATGTTACTATTAGTAGTACTTTCTTAGCACAAAGAGAAACTGATTATAGATATGCATTTTTTAATGTTGAAAACTCTAAGATTAGTAACATTTCAATCGAAGATAATTATTCTACTCATTATGAAAGAGTTAAAAAATTAGAAAAAGATAAAGCATTTTTTTATCGTTTAGATGATCAAGGTTATAAAAAGTTTTTAAACTTTAGCGTTGTTGCTGAAGATACAACTTTTACTATAAAATATAATATTTCAAATGTTGTTGTTAAATTTAAAGATGGTCAATATGGTGTTGATTGGTTTTTGGTATCAAGAACAAGTAGAGTAAATATTGGATCTTTTAATGCTTCAATTTCATTTGAAAATGAAGAGATGGCATCTAAAGTAACTAACATAGATTTTTTAGGGCTTGATGGATCAAAACCAACTGTATCAGATAATAAAATTACTTATTCGGTTAATAGTATTGATTCATCAAAAAGTTTAAGAATGATTTTATCTTTTGCAAATGGAGTAGATTTTACTAGTTCAAGAGTAATTGATAAAAATTATGATGAATTCATTGATGATGCAAGAACTGGTAGAGAATTTAAAGTATTATTTAATGCTTATTCAAATAGAAATTTCTTAATTGGATTTGCGGTTATAGTTTCTGGTGCAATTATTATTCTTATTACTTCATTCTTATTTATTAGATATGGTACTCATGATGAATATTATGCAATGGAGATTAAAGATAAAAAAACTATTAATAAAGGAAAAGATATTCCTTATTATGATTCAGTTCCTTGCCAAGGTGACATATATAAATTATTCTTCGTAGCGGGTTATTTTAAATTATTAAAGAATAAATCTGATTTTATTGGTGCATTATTATTTAAAATGTATATGAATGATAATTTAGAGTTAATACCAGGAAAGAATGGAAGAAATATTAGATTAAGAAATGATATGAAGATTGAGAGAGATCTTGATCAAGACTTATATAATATTATGCTTGAAGCATCTGATATGAAAGTTATTAGTGATGTTAAATTAAATAGATTTGCTAAGAAACATTTTTTAAGAATAATGACTTGGTATAACATGGGTTATAGTCAATCTATTACTGATGAATTTAATAGAAATCATGTTGTTCGTGGAGCAAAAATTGGTAAGACTACAAAATTAATTTTTGATGAGAATTTCTTAGATTATGGTAATAAGATTGCTTCGATGAAAAAGTACTTATTGAACTTTAATCAAGTCCCAAGACAAACTGCTTTAAGTGAAGATACATATAAACTTTTATTAATTAGTGCTCAAATGCTTGGTATTGGTAAACAAGTAGCTGAGGAAATATTAAGAAAGAATCCTAATAATATTTATGCTAAAAAACTATTAGATTTTCAATCTGTAGATTATATATTTAAAGATGTTTATTCTTTAGCTTTATCTTCTTATAGACAAACTGTTAAAAATAGTGAAATTTATAATTATGATGAGATGCGTAATGATTCATTAACTACTCAAAGTAATGTAATTGTTTATAATAGAAAGAGTAAGTTGTAATGAGAATCTTTGGGTTAGATAAATTCTCTTTACTAGATTATCCTGGGAAAGTATCTTCGATTATTTTTCTATCTGGTTGTAATATGAATTGTAGTTATTGTTATAATTCAGATTTAATCAGAATGGGTGAAAGTAATTATAGTGAAGAAGAAATATTAGATTTTTTAAATTCTAGAGTAGGTAAGATTGATGGTGTGGTTATTACTGGTGGTGAACCTACTTTAAACAATGATCTTATTGAGTTTATAAAAAAGATAAAGAAGATGGGATTACTTGTTAAGTTGGATACTAATGGAAGTAATCCTGAAATGATAAAAGAATTATTAGATAATAAACTAATTGATTATGTAGCAATGGATGTTAAAACATCTTTAAATAAATATAATAGTGTTACAAATGTAAATGTAGATATT
>JAILLM010000170.1 GCA_024693165.1 Bacilli bacterium
CCTCTATTCTATATAAAATAATATCATAAGTAATATATATTTAAAAGAGAACTGACAGTTATTTTTTACAATTAAAAAACCTTAATCATTAGATTAAGGCTTATTTAATTTTAATCTTAAGAAAATAGAATATTCCACTTAATCCAGTGATTAAAATAGTAGAAGTAGCAACAACAGTAATTATTTTTTTAGTTTTCTCAGACATCTTTTTACTTTGTTTCTTACTTTCTTTTTTACTTTCACCATTCTCTTTTTTATCATCTTGTTTTTCGATTGGAACGGTAGTTATTTCTTCATTAATTGTAGTATTTTCCTCTTCAATTATTTTAGTTGTAGTTGTACTAGAAGTATTAGTTTCTTCAGTCTTAGGACTAGCTTTAACTGTTTTATTAACTACAGGTTTAGCTTCTTCTTCAACAACTAATTCTTCGATATTATTAACTGTAATATCTACTTCTAAAATACTAGTATTTCCATCACTATCAGTAACACTATACTTAACTATATAAACACCATTTTTATTTAAATCTAAACTTGTTGTTACAGTTGTATTTTTAGTAGAAATATCAATATTACCATCTTCACTATCAATAGCTTTAATTAAAGACATTAAATCAACATTTGAAGATTTATCATAAGTAGTTTTACCTGTATAAGTTAAAGTTGGAACTCCTCCTTTGATTAACTTTTTAATAAATTCAGTATAAGGAGTCTTATCTTCTTCTTTTAATTGATTATAAGCACTTATTACTCTAGTTTTAATCTTACTATGTTTTGTCTTATCTGCTATTTCTGATGAAGTCGCAATATCCATATATTCTTCGATTGTATTTACTAAATTTCTTTTTGAAACTTGATATGCCGTTTCTTCAGCTTCTTCATCTGTCATTGACTCTAATTTAATACCATTATCCATAAGAACATATCTTGTTGGAGTTGATGTCATATTGTACTCAGTAATTTTATCACCTGCAGTATTTAAAACATCTACCTTGTTTGATGGTTCTGTCCTATTAATTTCAATAACATATCCAGTATCTAAAGTCACTTCTTTAACCGCTGGTTTACCATTAGAAGCATCAAAATGGAAATAATATTTATTATCAGTATGTTTATAATCTGTTTTATCGTCTTCGATTAAATTATTATTATCATCATAGATTTTTACATAGAAAGTACTATTACCCATATTTGCTAGGCCTAAAGTAATTGTACCCATCTTATACTTATCACTAAACTTAATTTGATATCCATAAGTATTAGATGTACCTTTCACAGCTAGTGTTAAATAATCAGTATAATCTATATCTTCAGCTTTAGTATAAGTGTAAGACATTATATTAACCTGATCTGTAATAACTGCATAAGTTGAATCACTTGAATAGTTATCCAACACTGGCATTTGTAAATAATACGTTCCTAGAGGAACATTAGTAATAGTTACACTACTAGATGTAATATCAACATTCTTAATAATCGAACTTCCATCTTTTAGTATTATTCTTTTACCAATAAGTTTATCAATATTATCAATACTAATATTAATTGTTAAATCATTAGTTAATCCACTTTCTTTTAGTTTAGAATTATCTACTAATGCATATTTTAAACTAGTATTAGTAGAAGTTAAGTAATTAGTTAAATTATCATTATGTACTTGATCTCCAAGTATATTAAATAATCTATAATTTTTAGCATATACATTACTTTTAACTATTTCAGATATATTTAATCCCCAAGCTTCCATATATGGAATAATATTAATTTGATAAATATCCGCAAGAGATTCTACATAAGCATCATGATTTTCTCTTGTATAATCTTCATTGATTACTTTATCTCTATACCAAGAATACATCTTAGCATATGTATCTGCTCCTTCAAGAGCATCAAATAAATTCATTAAAATATATAATCTATGATTTAAATAATCCTTTGTTGGCCATGAATGCGTATCTAATCTATTTTGATTAGCAGGTATTTCAACATCAGACATTTCTCCAAGCCAAGAACCATTAGCTTGATAAATTGTTTTATCTCTTTGAACATATACAGCAAGTACATTATTAGATGTTTCACCTAAATTCATTTGAGTACCTTTTCCAAAAGGCCCTTGATATCCATGACCTACTTCATGTAATCCTCCCCAGTTTCTTTCAAAGAATGAATAATCTGATGGGAAGTTTACTCCAATATGATTATTAGAATAATAAGCGCCACCTGCTCCATGAGCATTTGGTTTAACAACATTTTTAGATTCAACATTTTGATCTGTTATTTTATCAGGATTTAAACTAAGTCCTAAGATTTCATTATATCTTTTAATCATTTTGTCATAATATTCAAGATGATGATCTAATGTATCAAACCAATTAGTACCATAATTTTGAAGTTTATTAAAACACCAAGAGTCTGCAACAACCATAACTCTATAACTATCAATAACTGCAAATTGGTCATATATGATTGAATCAACATAACTTGAATCATCAGCATCTACAGTATTTTTTGATTTATTATAATCTTCAGGAGGAACATTCCAATCAGATCTAAATGCATCATAATCGTCTTTATAATAATAGAATTTTAATCTTCTTACTTCACCTTCATTGCTTCTTGAAGATTCATCAATAACATCAAATTCTACTTCAACTTTAAAAGTTTTAGTTAAACTATTATTAGCATCATTAAGCATTATAGTTTGAAGTAAAGGAACACTATTACCTGAAGTTTTTTCTGTTGTATTTTTACCATCAGAATCTTTAACAAAGAATTCATTTTTTAAAGTTACCCAATCACCATTTTTAGGTATTATTGTATTACTTCCTTCTTTCCAAGAGTCATTAGCATAATATTGAACAGAAAGATCAGTATCACTATCAATACTTCTTATTTGTGCAGTAGCATTCTTACTTAAATATATACCTAAGATTTGTCTATCTTGATTATCTGCTCTATAAACACCTATTTTATGTATATTATCAGCAGATGGAAGTGTATAAACTACTCTTTCAAGATTAATTTTAGTTCTACCAGTTTCAACAACGATAGTTTGAGTAAATTCAGTCTTATTACCATGTGAGTCAATTGCTTTATAAACTACTTCATAAGTACCATCAATACTTGTATCTACGTTATTAGAAACGACTTGAATATCTCTAGTTAATTCACCATCTTCAAAGTCTCTAGCAAAAACTCTAAATCTTGCATCTTTTAGATCAAAAGTTTCACCATTTGGAATAGATGCTTTACTTGTACCATAAAAAATTGGATGATTTTCAGTACTCCAATAACTATTAGGATTATTCTTTATTTCAGCATCAGCATTATCCATATTAACAATAAAAAGAATAAAAACTGCGATTGTAAACACAAAAGTTGTAATGAAAAGAATAATATTCTTCTTTCTCATTAAACTCACCTCTTAAACTCACTCTACTTAAATACATTATATCTAATAATTGTATATTTTACATTTATTAAACATTATATTTACACAAATAAAAACACTCATTTAACATGAGCGTTTTACATTATCTCTTATTAATTTCTTCAACTAATAATTTATTAACCATTCCTGGATTTGCAGTACCTCTAGTTTCTTTCATAACTTGTCCAACAAAGAAACCAATAAGGTTAGTTTTACCATTCTTATATGCTTCGATTTGTGCAGGACTATTATCAAGAATCTTAGTAATGATATCAAGTAATACTGAATCATCACTCATTTGTTTCATACCTTCAGTTTCCATAATCTTAGCAGGTTCTTCTTCTCTTTCAAGTGTAAGAGCAAATAATTCTTTACCTTGTTTAGAAGAGATTGTACCATCATTAATATTCTTAATAATGAATGCTAAACGTTCTGGTGTCATAAATGTATCATTAATTGAAATATCTTTCTTATAAATATATCCTAAAACTTGAGATGAGAACCAGTTAGCTGCAGATTTAGCATCAGCACCATTCTTAACTGTTTCTTCAAAATAATTAGCATAATCAATATCTTTAATAATGATTCTTGCATCATATTCAGTTATTCCAAGTTCATTAACATACTTAGCTTTTCTTTCATAAGGAAGTTCTGGGATAGATTTCTTAATTTCTTCAACCCATGACTCTTCGATTTTAAATCTTGGAATATTTGGTTCAACGAAATATTTATAATCTATAGCATCTACTTTAGAACGCATTCTAACAGTAGACATACTAGCTTCATCCCATCTTCTTGTTTCTTGTTCTACTTCATCATATCTTCCTTCATCTTTTAATGTAGATTGTCTTTCAATTTCATAATTGATTGCATCTCTAACTGATGAGAAAGAGTTAACATTTTTAATTTCTACTTTAGTTCCTAATGTATTTTCTTCTTCACTAATAGAAATATTAACGTCACATCTAATTTGACCTTTTTTACTATCAGCATCACTAATACCTGCATATTGATAAATTGATCTAATATATTCAAGATATGTGATAGCATCATCTGCAGAATGTAAGCATGGAGTTGTAACTAACTCTAATAGTGGAACACCTGCACGGTTATAGTTAATAGTAGTTGTATCATAAAGGTGTGTTGATTGAGCTGCATCTTCTTCTAAGTGAAGATTATCAATCTCAACTCTAAATGTAGAACCATCTTCTCTTTCAATATCAATGTATCCTCCATTACCTACACATTCTTCTGGTGGGTTTTGAGTAATTTGATATCCTTTTGGAAGGTCTGGATAATAATAGTTCTTACGTTCAAAATACATGAATTCAGGAATTCTTGCATGAAGAATTTGAGACATCATTATAGACATTCTAACTGCTTCTTTATTTACAACTGGTAAAATACCAGGAAAAGCCATATCTACTGGACTTACATTACAGTTAGGTTCTTCAGTATATTCATTTCTACCACTTGAGAATGCTTTTGTATTAGTACGTGATACTTCACAGTGCATTTCAAGTCCGATTGTTACATAATATTTTCCCATATTACTTAACCTCCTTAGCTATTTGGTTTTTATATTCCATATTTGATTCTAAGGCATAAGCAATATTAAGTACCTTTTGATCTTCAAATCTATTTGAAGTGAAGTTAATTCCAACTGGAAGTCCATTTACAAAACCATCAGGAATTGTAATTGAAGGGAATCCTCCGAAGTTACCAATTTGTAGATGATCTTCTAAAGCACTTCTATCATCTTCACTAATAACATCTTTTTCAGCATCAAATTTCTTAGCTACTCCACTTGAAACTGGCATAACTAATGCATCATAATCTTTAAATAATTCTAAGAATTTATCTACTAAAAGTCTTCTTGCTTTTTGAGCATTCTTAAAATATCTATCTTGATTTACTGCTTGAAGAACATAAGAACCAATTATAAATCTTCTTTTAATTAATGAAGAGAAACCTTTAGTTCTATGATCTTTCATTTGTTCAATATAATTATTTCCTTCTCCTCTTGGACCAAAACTAAATCCAGTTAAGTTAGACATATTAGATGTAGCTTCAGCACATGAGATTACTTGATAAATTGAAGGAATTGCATTTAGTAAATTTTGATCAATTGATACTTCATCAACAGTAGCGCCTAAACTCTTAAGTAACTCTACTTTTTCCATAAAGTTATCAAAATGTTTACTCATTTCATCATCCATTGATGAGTAGTTTTCTTTATCTAAGAATTCTTTAATATAGAATAACTTCTTACCAGCAAGATCAGCTTTTAGGTCATCATATAAATGAATATTTGATGAATCCCAAGAAGTCATATCTTTTTCATCTTTACCCTTCATTGCATCTACAACGATAGCAGCATCTTCAACACTTCTAGTTAAAACACCACAAGTATCTAAACTTGATGCAAATGGAAATAAACCATATCTAGAAATCATTCCGTAAGTTGGTTTGTATCCAACAATACCACAGAATGCAGCAGGTTTTCTAATTGAGTCTCCAGTATCTGAACCAGTTGCAAATGGATATACACCAGCAGCAACAGCTGCAGCACTACCAGATGAAGAACCAGCACACATTCTAGTTGTATCCCAAGGGTTTCTTTGTATACCTGTGTGACCGGTAGTACCAGTTCCACCCATACCAAATTCATCCATTGCAGTTTTATTAACTGGAACACATCCATGAGACATTAAATTTTCAATTGCAGTTGCAGTAAAGAAAGGAACATAATCTTTTAAAGTATTAGATGATCCAGTAGAAAGAATTCCTTTAGTTGAATAATTATCTTTAATACCAAAAGGAATCCCTGAAAGTAGATCATCAGTTACCTCATTACCTTTAGCATCATCTAAGATTGTAACAAAAGCATTACACTTCTCTTGTACTTCATGTGATTTTTCTAATGATTCCTTAATTAATTCTTCAGAAGTAATATTTCCTGATTTTAATTCTTCATGTAATTCTTTAATTGATTTTTCTATCATATTACTCCACCACCTTTGGTACTTCTACTTCTCTACCATCTTTTTGATCACAGTTAGCAAGAAGTTCATCAATTGATGGAGATTCAGCAACTACGTCTTCTCTTAATTCAGTTACATAGTTATCTAATGCATAACACATAGGTTCTGCATCACTAACTCCATCAATCATGTTAATCTTATCAATATTCTTATCAATGATTTCAAATTCATCTAAAACCATTTTATTCTCTTCAGGAGTAAGTCCAATCATTAGAAGATCAGCTAACTTATCTATAGTTTCACTATTAAATTCCATTTAATTACCCCTTTCTAATATTCACAAGAACCTGGTGTTCTAGGATATGGAATTACATCTCTGATATTTTCGATACCAGTTAAATACATAATAAGTCTTTCAAATCCCATACCAAATCCTGAATGATAACAACTACCAAATTTTCTTAAGTTTAAATACCATTCGATTTGTTCTCTATCAACACCGTGAATCTTAACTAATTCGTCTAATTTTTCTAAATCAACTTCTCTTTCAGATCCACCCATAAGTTCTCCTGAACCAGGTACTTCAAGGTCAACAGCAGCAACTGTCTTACCATCATCATTTAATTTCATGTACCAAGCTTTAATATCTTTTGGCCAGTTATAAATGAATACAGGAGCGCCAAAATGTTCAGTAATCCATCTTTCATGTTCTTTAGCGATATCAGATTCATAATCAGGAGTAAATTCCCATTTTTCTCCAGATTCAAGTAATAACTTGATTGCATCATGATGAGTGATCTTAACGAAGTCGTTATTTACTACTTTTTCTAATCTTTCAATTAATCCTTTAGATACAAAACTATCTAAGAATTTTAATTCATCAGCACATTTATCCATTACATCTTTAACAACGAATTTTAACATTTCTTCTTCAACATTCATTAAATCATCTAAATGCATAAATGCCATTTCAGGTTCAATCATCCAGAATTCATTTGCATGAGTTTTAGTATTTGAGTTTTCAGTTCTAAATGTAGGACCAAAAGTATAAATCTTCTTAAATGCCATAGCAAAAGTTTCACCATGTAATTGTCCTGAACCAGTTATATATGTTTGTTTACCAAATAAATCTTGTGAGAAATCAGCTTTACCATCAACTTTAGGAACATCATTCATATTTAAAGTAGTAACCTTAAACATTTGATCTGATCCTTCACAATCCGCTGTAGTTAATAATGGTGTATGAACATATACATAGTTATGTTCTTGGAAATATGTGTGAATTGCTTGCGCAGCTACACTTCTAATTTTAAATACAGCTTGGAATGTTTTAGTTCTAGGTCTTAAGTAAGCTTGACTTCTTAAGAATTCCATTGTATGTCTTTTTGGTTGAATTGGATAGTCAGCAGGACAATCTCCAATAACTTCGATTGAATCTGGTTTAACTTCATATTCTTGTTTACCATTTGATTCAACTAAAGTTCCCTCAACTTTTAATGAAGTACCTGCTAAAATATGACATACTTCATCAAAGTTTGATAATTCTTTTGTATAAACGATTTGAAGAGTATTAATTGATGTTCCATCATAGAAATCAATGAAACCAAATTCTTTTTGGTCACGATTATTTCTAACCCAACCTTCAAGTGTTACTTTATCGCCAATTTTTTTAGTTTTAAAAACATCTATTAAATCCATATTATTCTTCTCCTCTCAATTTAATTCCTAATTCACTTAATTGTTTATCATCAACGCTACTTGGACATTCGCACATTAAATCAGTTGCACTTGCAGTCTTAGGGAATGCAATTACATCTCTAATGTTATCTGTTTCACAAAGTAACATAGTCATTCTATCTAATCCTAATGCAAAACCACCATGTGGAGGACATCCATATTTAAGTGCTTCTACAAAGAATTCAAATTTATTTTCAATATCTTCTTCAGTTAATTCAAGTGCTTTAAACATAGTTTCTTGAACATCTTCATCATGAATACGAATTGATCCGCCACCAGCTTCATAACCATTAATAACTATATCGTAAGCTTTTGAATAACAATGAGCTTTATCAGTAAGAAGTTTGTCAACATCTTCATCTTTAGGCATAGTAAATGGATGATGACATGCCATAAATCTTCCTTCTTCTTCGCTCCATTCAAATGATGGAAAATCAGTAACCCATAAGAATTTATAATCTCCTGCTTTTATTAAATCTAAATCACGAGCAAGTTTACATCTTAATGCACCTAGCGAAGTTTTAACAACACCATAGTCACCACTAACAATTAATACTAAATCGTTATCTTCAACATTAAGTTTAGTCTTAACTCCATTAATTTCTTCTTCACTTAAAACTTTAACAACACTACCAGTTACTTCTTCATTATATTTAATGTAAGCAAGTCCTGATGCTTTATAAGTCTTAACAAAGTCAGTTAATTTATCTAAATCTTTTCTTGAATATTTATCAGCTACATTCTTTGCAACAATTGCATTAATTACACCTTTATTTTCAAGGACAGTTTTAAATACACCAAATTCAGTATTAGAGAAAATCCCGCTAATATCTTGAATTTCCATACCAAATCTTAAGTCTGGTTTATCTGATCCATAATTTGCAATCGCATCATCATATTTCATTCTCATTAATGGAAGTTTAACATCAATACCTTTGACATCTTTAAAGATTGAAGCAACTAATTTTTCTCCAACTTCCATAACATCATCTTCATCAACAAATGACATTTCAACGTCTACTTGAGTAAATTCAGGTTGTCTATCAGCTCTTAAATCTTCATCTCTAAAACATTTAGCAATTTGGAAATATCTTTCAAATCCACCAACCATTAATAATTGCTTAAAGATTTGTGGAGATTGAGGAAGTGCATAGAACTTACCTTTATTAACTCTTGATGGAACTAAATAGTCTCTAGCTCCTTCTGGAGTTGATTTACATAATACTGGAGTCTCAACTTCAACAAAATCTAAATCGTTTAAGAATTTTCTAACCGCGAAAGTAATATTATTTCTAACAATAAAATTGCTCTTTAAGTTTTCTCTTCTTAAGTCTAAATATCTATATTTTAATCTTGTATCTTCAAGTGCATTTGTATCATTAGTAATTTGGAAAGGTATTTCTTTTGATTTATTAACTAAAACTAATTCTTCAGTTTCAATTTCAATTTCACCAGAAGCAAGTTTTTCATTCTTTCTTTCTCTTTCAACTACTTTACCAGTTACTTTAATAACATATTCATTTTTAAGTGAATTTGCTACCTCGTAAAATTTACTTTCTGGTCTGACTACTACTTGAGTAATACCTGTTCTATTTCTTAAATCAATAAATACTAATCCACCTAAGTTACGAACTTTTGAAACCCAACCATTTAGTGTTACAGTTTCACCAACATTATTAATATTTAAAAATTTATATTTTTCCATATATATTCTTCTTTCTAATTTTACATATGAGTATCTAAATAATCTACGATATCAGTTAAAGATAATCTTTCTTCTTCTTTAGTTTTATTATCTTTTAATACTACTTCGTTCTTAGCTAAATCTTCATCATTTAATACGATTAAATATTTAGCATTAAATCTATCAACTGATTTAAATTGTCCTTTTAATCCTTTATTCATAAGATCAGTTTCAACAATAAATCCATTTAGTCTTAAATCTTGAGTTAAGTAAGCTGCTGTTTCTTTTTCAGTATCAGATACCGCTAAGATATAAAGATCAATTGAATCATTAATTGGAATATGTACTTCATTTTCTTCCATTGCAAGGATTGTTCTATCATATCCCATTGCAAATCCAACACCAGGAACTGATGGACCACCTAAAGTTTCTACTAAACCATTGTATCTTCCACCACCACCAAGTGCGTAAGAATCTCCAAGTACTACTTCAAATACAGTGTGATTATAATAATCTAATCCTCTAACTAAGTTAGTATCAACTTCAAAAGGAATATCCATTAAATCTAATAATTCTTGAAGTCTTTCAAATCTCTTTTTGCTTTCTTCATTTAAGTAATCAATCGTTTTTGGAGCATTCTTAATAATCTCAGAATCAGCATCAACCTTACAATCTAAGATTCTTAAAGGATTCTTTTCTAATCTATTTTGGCAATCTTCACATAATTCATTAATTCTTGGTCTAAAATAATTAATTAAAACTTCTCTATAATTATTTCTAGATTCAGTATCACCTAATGAGTTAAGTTTAATTTTTACATCATCTAAACCTAATAATTTATATGCATTGTATGCTAAAGAAATTACTTCAGCATCTGCTTCTACTGAGTCTGATCCAAACATTTCAAATCCCCATTGAGTAAATTCTCTATTACGTCCACTTTGAGGTCTTTCATATCTATACATCTTTTGATTGTAATAAACTTTAACTGGATCAGTCATATTACCATATAATTTATTCTCAACAAACCATCTAACTACGCCAGCAGTTCCTTCAGGTCTTAAAGTAATAGATCTTTCTCCTCTATCTTTAAAGTCATAAGTTTCTTTAGTTACGATATCAGATGTATCACCAACACCTCTGTGGAATAATTCAGAAGCTTCAAAAACTGGAGTTTCAATATATCCATAATTAAATTTTTCGCATAATGCATTTAATACATCATTAACATACATTCTCTTTTTGGCTAAATCACCATATACATCATAAGTACCTTTTTGTTTAGTTATCATAATAATCCTTCTTTCTAATAAAAAAAGTACCAAGAAAACGTAAGGACGAAACATTATTTCGCGGTGCCACCTTACTTTACATTGGTACTCTCAATTCGTAATTATCGCTTTACATGCGTTTGATCAATAGAAAGTGTTAACTCTATGCTCTTTATACGGACTTTTCACCATGTACCGCTCTCTTATTATAAAGTTTGACATAAAGCCATGTCTTTCTCACAAAATATATTGTCATTATACCGATTTTACGCTAAATTGTCAACACTTTCGCCATAACGATTAATATCAGCAATTGCGCCAATCGAATTCAAAAATTCTATTTCTAAATCTTGAATATTTTTACAATCTATACTTTCGCCTTTATATGAACATTCACTAGTATCTAGGTTCTCTGTAATAATAACTTCTTTATTAACTTTCTTCTTATTAAATGTATACTTTACCCATCCCATTGTAAGTCCAATGAATGAAGAATATCCATTAGAAGAATTAGAGACAATATCTTCATCTAATGCATAAGCATACATTTTATTACCTACTAAATTAAATACATAACAATTACCATTAGTTCCAGTTACTCTTACAAACATTTCTAAATGAGAATCATTTCCATAATCTACAAAAGAATAAAAATCAATTCTATCATTTTCTTTAACTAAGTCTTTCATTCTTTTAGTTTTTCCATTA
>JAILLM010000028.1 GCA_024693165.1 Bacilli bacterium
CTCTTGAATAACTAGTATTTAATACATTTTCCATTTTAAATAAATAGTCAAAATTATCATGTAATTCTCTACCTATTATATTAATAGATTCTAAATCTCTATAATTAGCTCTTCTTATCATTTTTTAAAGCCTCAATAACTTTAATATATATAGGATTTACTTTATGTGGATTAATTGTTTCTTTAGTCATAAAGAAATCATATAACTTGTCGAAATCTACTTTATTATCAACAATCTTGTCTCTTAAATCATTTTTTTCAACATAATCTTCGAATTCTTGATTACTTTTATAGAAATATTCACCCTTAAGTTCATTATCTTTTGTGAATAATCCACCAAAACATCCTTTAAGGTCTTTAATAATAACTAACTTATCAGATTCACTATCTATTGATAAAGCAAACATTTCTAAGCTTGTGATTGTTCTGATTGGAAGTTTAAGAGTAAATGCTAATGTTTTAGCAATTGTTACTCCAAGTCTTACTCCAGTAAACGATCCAGGACCATTAACACAAAGAATTTCACTTAAATCATGAACATCTATATTATTACTTTTTAATAGTTCAGCAAGTAATGGCATTATATTATCAGAATGATGTAAGCTAGATGATTTAACTCTTGAATCAACTAATTTACCTTCTTTATATAAAGCTAAATTAATATCAACATTGTGAGTATCTATAAATAGAGAATACATAAATAATTCCTCCTTTTTAACACGTGTATTATATCACTAATCCACAAAAAAAGACACCAAAGTGCCTTATAAAACAAAATTAACTACATCTTCATATTTTTGTCCATGAGGAGTAAGTACAAGCACTCTTGTATCCTCATCAATTAACTTAAATGTAATATCTAATCTTTCTTCTGGTAGTTTATCTTCAATGATATCAGCCCATTCAATAATAGTTACACCATTACCATTAAAGTAATCATTAAAACCAATTGTTTCATCTGTATCTTCTAAACGATAAACATCCATATGATATAAAGGTAGTTCACCATTTTCATATTCTTTAACAATGTTAAATGTAGGACTAGTAATATTATCCTTAATGCCTAATGATCCAGCGAAACCTTTAACAAATACTGTCTTACCAGAACCTAATTCACCATTTAAGCAAATAACCATACCTGGGAATTTTTCTGCTTCAATATTTTCAGCAAGTTCCATTGTATCTTCAATACTTCTTGAAGTATATTTATAATCCATTTTCTATCACCTATTATAATTATACATATTAATATATACACTGCAACAAAAAGTTTACGTAAAAATGACAAGTGTTTACTATAAATTAATATATATAATTTTATGCACAAAAAAAGGTTTGCGATGACCTATTTTTGCCGAAACTATCGTCAGCGTGACTGTGCTTAACTTCTCTGTTCGGGATGGGAAGAGGTGTTTCCACAGTGCCATAATCACAAACCACTTATATTTAATCAAATATTATTAATATAGTCAACTATTTTCTTATATTATTAACCTTTTTATAAGCTAAAGATCTAACTTTATTTCTAGAATTTACTACATTGTTAACAAATTTGTTGTTATTAAGTAAGTTGTTTTTATTAACAATAATATCTTCATTACTTAGACTTTCTAATCTTTCGTATGATTCAAATAATTGATTAGCAAATGCAAGTTCACGTTCATTTCTATCAAGACTAGTTTCGTTATCTTCTTTCTTTTTATAAAGTTTTCCAATTTTGAAACCAAGTCTAATTTCTTCAACACCTAATCCACATGCAGAACAACCACCAATTGTTACTAAAGTTGCAACTACATTTGGATTATGAGTAATTTGATATAACAAAACTGTTACTAAACCAGTTGTTACTAATGTAAATGGAATACCAAGTAATACTGTTTTATCTCTTTTAGTATTTAAATCTTCAATATCATAATACAATTTTGTATTTTCATTTAACATTCTTGCTCTTTCGCATTCTAATTTATCAATCTTATCAATATATTCTTTTCTCTTATTGATCATATATAATCTCTCCCACATGTTGCAACTATTATATATAAAATATACTCTAAAAGCAAATAAAAAAAATCTATAACAGAAGTTATAGATGAAAGATTAAAACATGAAGATTTATCGATAAATAATAAAAATTTATAAAATTAGAGCAAAAAAAAAATAGTTTGCAACGAGTTATCTTTGCCGAAACTATTGTCACCGTGATAGTGCTTAACTTCTCTGTTCGGGATGGGAAGAGGTGTGTCCACTATGCCATAATCACAAACTAATTTTTAACAATTTATATCGAATC
>JAILLM010000040.1 GCA_024693165.1 Bacilli bacterium
TCTTTATGGTTTCATTACCTAATCAAGTTATTCCTACAAGTAGATTAACTGAAATAATTAATAAAGGTATTTTATTATTACCGTTAGTATTCTATGTAATTAGTTTAATTACTAATATAGTATTAAAAATTAAAGGTGTTGATATTGATGAGTAAAGAATCAAATGTATTAGACTTTTATATATTATGCAACAAGCTTAAACACTTAATAAGAAGTGGATGGAAACAATGGAGTGTTCAAGGAGAAAGACTTGAGTCAGTCGCAGAACATGTTTATTCTACTCAAATGTTAGCATTAGCAATGTATTCTGAATATAATTATAAATTAGATATTAAAAAGATAATTATGATGTTAGCTATTCATGAACTTGAAGAAACTATTATTGGTGATTTAGTATTCTTTGAGATTACTCCTGAAGAAAAAGAAAAAATTGGTCATGAAGCAGTTTCTAAGATTCTAGAACCACTAGAAAGTGGAGAAAAGATTAAAGAACTTATCTATGAGTTTGATGAGAAGGTAACTCCAGAAGCTAAGTTTGCTTTTTACTGTGATAAACTTGAATGTGATCTTCAATGTAAGTTATATGATCTAGATGATAGAGTAGACGTTCATACAGCTGGTACTCAAGCAAAAAAGAGAAATCCAGATGTACAAAGGATGGTTGATGAAGGATATTCATGGTCAGATATGTGGTTAGGCTTTAGTGAAGATAGATATAACTATGATGAAAACTTCTTAAGTGTATCTAGAAAAGCTAGAACTTTAACTAAGGACAATTTACTAAAAAATAACTAAATGATAAACTAAAGAAAAGAGTGATACTATGAATAATGAATATATTAAAAAATATAATGATTTATTAAATAATTTAACTGAAATTGGGAGGTCTCTTTGACTTAGACAGTAAGAGAAAAGAAATTAGTGAAATTGAAACTAGACTTCAAGATCCAGATATTTGGAATGATATGTCTAAATATAATGAATTAAATCAAAAATATAATATGTTAAAAAAAGATACTAAAGAATTCACTGAACTAAACGAAAAGATTAGAGATAATATAGAATTACTTAACTTAAGTTTAGAAGATGATTCTCTAAAAATAGATGAAATAGTAAATGATTATGATTCAATTAAAGAGAAACTAGAAGAATTTGAAACAGCATCACTTTTAGATGGTGAATTTGATAAAGAGAATTGTTATTTAGAAATACATCCAGGAGCAGGCGGAACTGAATCTTGTGATTGGGCTAATATGCTTCTTAGAATGTATACAATGTTCTTTGATAAATTTGGACTTAAATATGAAATTATAGATAAGCTTCCTGGTGAAGAAGCAGGAATAAAAAGTGTACTAATTTATGTACAAGGAATTAATGCTTATGGTTATTTAAAAAGCGAAATCGGAGTACATAGATTGGTAAGAATAAGTCCATTTAATGCAAATGGTAAAAGACAAACTTCGTTTGCGGCAGTTAACGTTACTCCAGAATTCCCTGATGTATCTAAAAATATCGAACTTAATGAAGATGATTTAAGAGTAGATGTTTATAGATCAAGTGGTAATGGTGGACAAGGAGTTAATACTACTGATTCAGCAGTAAGAATTACACATATACCGACAGGCATCGTAGTAACTTGTCAAAATGAAAGAAGTCAAATTAAAAACAAAGAGACAGCAATTAAAGTTTTAAAGAATAAATTATATGAAATTGAGTTAGAGAAAAGACAAGATAGTATTAATAGTTTAAAAGGAACTAGTAATATTGATTTTGGCTCTCAAATAAGAAATTATGTATTAGAACCATACACATTAGTTAAAGATGTAAGAAGTGGATTTGAAACTAATAATGCATCTAAAGTACTTGATGGTGATATTTATGGTTTCATTAATGCATATTTAAGAATAAAGAGGTAATTATGAAAAAATGGTTATTGTTGTTACTATCAGCTGAATTAATTGCACTTAGTTATGTATTATTTATTATTCCAAATGGTTTTATATCATTCGGAGTAGAAGGTTTAGCTAGTTTAATATATAGACTAAATGGAGTTAATCCAGCATTAAATATTGTTATTATTAATGGAATACTTATTCTTTTAATATCTATATTCTTAGATTTTCAAAAAATTAAGAATTATGTAGTTCCATCATTATTAATTCCGATATTTATATTTATTAATATGTTTATATTTAGAAACTATACACTAAGTCTTCCAGAAACGTCTATTACACTTTTGGTAGCTGGTGTACTTGGAGGATATGGATATAGTTTAATATATAGACAAGGATATGGTGCAAGTATAATCTTCTTAATTGAAGAGTTAATTGGTAAGTATACTAAATATCATAGTAAAGTATATTCTTGGATATTTGATGCAATCTTACTAATTATACTTTTATCAACAAGTAATTATCGAATTGCAGTATATTCATTAATTATTATATTAATAACTAAGTATATGATTACTAAAGCAAGATTTGGTATTAATGATTCAAAGATGTTTTATATAATTACTACTAAAGAAAATGAAGTTAAAAATTATATATTACATGTACTTGGTTATGAATTAACTGTTCTTGATTCACGTGGTGGATACACAAGACATAAGAACAAAGTGTTATTAACAGTTATTAATAGAAATGATTATTATAAATTAAAAACAGGTATCAAAGAGATAGATGATAAAGCATTTATAGCTATTACTGATACTTATGATGTTATTAATAAAAAAACATTCTAAGGGGGACACCATGAAGAAATTTAAAGTTTTACTATTATTACTTTTAGTTATTTTAACTACAGGATGTGGTTCAAGAAGAGCAGCTACTCCAGATCAATTTAAAGAAGCATTTAAAGATTATACAGTTGAAGATGTGTCTTCAGAATTTTCTTTTGCTGATACTGCGTATAAAGTAACAAGCACAGATAATATGATTGTATATTATTTTAAATGTAAAAGTGTAGATGTAGTTAAAGATATCTATTACGATGAAATAACTAATGTAAAAAAAGAGGCGGCAGCAGATCTTATTGCTAATAATGGAACTGATTATAAGTTCAAAGAAGAAGATATTGAAAAGACTATAACTAAAGGAGATAACTACACAATTGCTAAATATAGTTTAAGAGATACTTATTATCGTATTAGTTTTATAGAAGATACATACATTTATGGAACAGTAGATATTGGTCAAAAAACAAAGCTTGATAATTTAATGACTATACTTAAATACTAATGTAAAATACTTGTATATCGATAATGTTTAGTGCTAAATAGATAATAATATATATTATGATTATTATGAGGTGTAGCACATGAATGAAATGAATATAGGAATTTCTCTAACAAAGATCATTGAAGAAGGAAAAATGTTAGCTCAAAACATTAATCGAGGAGTTCAAATTTGTAAAGATAAAAATACACTAGAATCTGTTAATAAAGTAGTTAAGAAAGTTAATGGGTTTTATAATAAAATCAAAGATGTAAAGTTTAATGGTGAGAATTTAAGAACTATTATTCAAATACTTAAAACAATCTCGCCAGCATTAACTGATTTAAAAACAGTTAAAGATTCAATCATTAGAAATGAAAGTGAAGTAAAAGTTAGCCCAGCTCTTTAAAAAGTTGGGTTTTTTAATGTTTATTTAATCTTGGGTACATATATTTTTACTTGAGGATGTGGTAAAATTTAGATAAGGTGAAGAATATGAAGGAAAAGGTATTTAAGACACTCGAAGAGCAAATAACAATTCTTACTAATAAGAATTTACAAATAGATGATATAGATTATGCAGAAAAGATCCTTTTACGTGAAAATTATTTCTTCTTAATGGGATATAGACATTTATTCATGCAAAAGGAAAATAGACATTCGTTTATTGATAATGCAGAATTCAGAGAAGTTTATGCTTTATTCTCATTTGACCGTCAATTAAGAAATATTATATTTAAAAATATTTTAATTATAGAAAACAATGCAAAGAGTATTTTTTCATATGTTCTTTCTCAAAAACATGGTTATAAAGAAAAGGAATATTTAAAACCAAGTAGTTATAATCAATCACCAGAGAAAGTAAAACAAGTAAATGATCTACTTAGAAAAATGAAAAGACAAATTAACGTTAATGGAAGACAACATGAGGCAACAAAGCACTACTTAGATAACTATGGTTATATTCCATTATGGGTAGTTGTTAAAGTATTATCCTTTGGTATTACTTCTGAATTATATACAGTAATGAAAAGAGCAGACCAAGAAGAGATTGCAAATAAGTTCCAAATTTCAGTTGAAAACTTATTAGCATTCTTACCAATTCTTTCAAATTATAGAAACCTTTGTGCTCACGAAGATATATTATATGATCACAAAACTCAAAAGGTTATTCCTGATAATAAATATTTAGAATATTTAAATATACCAAGAATAGATGGAGAATTTGTTTATGGTAAAGGAGATGTATTCTCTGTAGTAATAATATTCAAATATCTTTTATATCAAGATGACTTTAGAATGTTTATGAATGAAATCAACTATGAAATAGAGCATTTAAGTGGAGTTTTACATTCTATTTCAATCGAAAATGTATTAGATAGAATGGGATTCCCTAATAATTATCGTTCATTATTAGATATTGATTAGGAGGCATATTATGAATAATGATAAAACAAAATCTAATAATAAGTTCATTGTAATTGGAATAGTATTAGTAGTAGTCCTAATAATTGTAGATTTAATAATACAAAATATTCCTTGGAAAAATTTATTTGAAAAAGAAGTAGTTACAACAGAAAATAGAGATGTAACAATTACTGATACAGGAATAGCGGAATCAGTAGATAAGTTATATAATGCTACAGTTGTTGTTAAGATTTATACACAAACTAGTCAAAGTGTAGCTGGATGGGGATCAGGAGTTGTTTATGATAAAGATGACTCAAAAGCTTATATCTTAACTAATAATCACGTAGTAGAAAGTGCATCAAAAATTGAAATTGAATTTACTGATGGTTCTTCAACTGAAGGAAAAGTAGTTGGCAGTGATACAATTTCTGATATCGCTGTTGTAAGTGTTCCAGTAGATAAGATTCTTCAAGTAGGAGATATTGGTAAAAGTGCAGATGTAAGACTTGGAGATACAGTTTTTGCAATTGGTACTCCAATTAGTTTGAGTTACAAATTCACTGTAACAAGAGGTATTCTTTCTGGAAAAGACAGAATGGTTGAAATGTCTAGTAGCTCTCAATCATACTTCCAAAGAAATACTGAATCATGGTATATGAGATTATTACAAATTGATGCATCGATTAACTCAGGTAACTCTGGTGGACCTTTAGCTAATGCTAATGGTGAAGTAATTGGTATTACAAATAGTAAATTATCTTCTTCATATGGATCAGCATCAATTGAAAATATGGGATTTGCAATTCCTATTGAAGATGCTTTAAATGTTGCTGGTCAATTAAGAAGTAATGGTAAAGTTACAAGACCATTCTTAGGTGTAAGTATGACTACTGTTGCTCAAGCTTATAGAGCAGGTATTGACTTAGATTCATCAATTACTAGCGGAGCAGTTATTGTTGAAGTACAAAAAGATTCAGCATCAGATAAAGCTGGACTTAAAAAAGGTGATGTAATTACTAAGTTTGGTGATTATGAAATTAAAGACTATCAATACTTAAAGTATTACTTATATAGATATAACGTTGGTGATGAAATCGCTATTACTTATATAAGAGATGGAAAAGAAAAGACAACTACAATGACATTAAAAGAAAGTTAGTTAAAAACTTTCTTTTTTTATGTTATAATACTAATCGAAATGAGGGATTTAAATGTCACTAAAAGCAGGAATTGTAGGTTTACCAAACGTAGGTAAATCAACATTATTTAATGCAATTACAAAACAACAAGCATTAGCAGCTAACTATCCATTTGCAACAATTGAACCAAACATTGGAGTAGTTACTGTACCAGATAAAAGATTAAACTTCTTAAATGATTTATATAAACCAAAATCATTAGTACCAACTGCATATGAATTTATTGATATTGCAGGACTTGTTAAAGGTGCATCTCAAGGTGAAGGTTTAGGAAATAAATTCTTATCACATGTTAGAGAAGTAGATGCTATCGTAGAAGTAGTAAGATGCTTTGAAAATAGAGATATTACACATGTAGAGGGTTTAGTAGATCCAATCAGAGATATTGGTATTATTAATACTGAATTAATACTATCAGACTTAGAAATTGTTGAAAATAGAATAGCTCGCATGGGTAAAAAAGCCCAAATGACTAAAGATAAACAAGAATTACTTGAAATCGGAGTTCTTAATAAATGTAGAGAAAAATTATTACAAGAAGTACCTTTAAGACAAGTAGACTTCAATGAAGATGAATTATTCGTTTTAAGAGGATTCCAATTTATCACTGCAAAACCAATTATTTATGTAGCTAATGTATCTGAAGATGAAGTTGCTACAGGAAGTAATGAATATGTTGAAGCAGTAAGAAGCTATGCATCTAAGGAAGGTGCAGGAGTAGTTGTAATGTGTGCTAAGATTGAGGCAGAACTTGCTGGTCTATCAGATGAAGATAGAGAACTATTCATGGAAGACTTAGGAATTAATAATTCAGGTTTAGATAAACTTATATTTGCAACTTATGATTTATTAGGATTAGCTACATTCTTTACTGCGGGTTCAGATGAATGTAGAGCATGGACATTCAAAAAGGGAATGAAAGCTCCTGAATGTGCTGGTATTATTCATACAGATTTCCAAAGAGGATTCATTAGAGCAGAAGTTATGAGTTATGATGACTTAGTTCAATATGGAACTGAATTAAAAGTAAAAGAAGCAGGAAAGACTCGTCTTGAAGGTAAAGAATACCTAATGCAAGATGGAGATATTGTATATTTTAGATTTAATGTATAAAAGGCACTGTTAAGTGCTTTTCTGCTTGTAAATTAAAGGTTTACAAAGGGGATTCTCTTTGTTATAATACATTGTGAGCGAAGAGCTCCTTGCTTATTCGTGGGAATAAGCCGAAGACCATAAGGAGGTGTAAGAGAATGAAAAAATACGAAATGATGTTCATCGTAAAATCTACTGTAGAAGAAAACGTTGCTTCAGCTACTGTTGAAAACATTAAAAATATCGTTACTTCTATGAAAGGTGAAATCACTAAGTTTGACGATTTAGGAAATAAAAAATTAGCTTACCCAATTAAGAAAGAAGTAACTGGTTCTTACTATGTTATGTATTTCAATGCTAATAACGAAATTATTTCTGAATTAGATCGTAAAGCTAGAATTGACGAAACAATTTTAAGACATTTAATTATTAAATTAGACGAGGAATAAGATATGAATAATGTAATTTTGATAGGAAGACTAACAAGAGATCCTGAATTAAGAACTACTACTAATGGAACTTCAACTACATCATTTTCTTTAGCTGTTGACGGTTATAGAAATGCTAATGGTGAAGTACATACTGATTTTATCAATATCGTAGTATGGAACAAACAAGCAGAAAACGTTTGTAAATTTGTTAAAAAAGGTTCTCAAATTGCTATTCAAGGTAGAATATCTACAAGAAGTTATGATGCTCAAGATGGAACTAAGAGATATGTTACTGAAGTTGTTGCTTCAAATGTTACATTCTTAGGATCTAAAGCTGACAATGCTTCTGCAAATTTTGAAAGTGGATCGTCAATTGAAGATGCACCAACTGCAGATTTCTCTGAAGAATCTTACCAAGATTTTAGCGGAGATGTTACTTTAAGTGATGATGACGACCTACCATTCTAGAAAGGACGTAAATTATGAGAGATTTTTATAAGAAAAAGAAAAAATTAGCACAAATTTATGATCCAAAAACAGTAGACTATAAAGATGTTAACGTTGTTACTAAATTTATAAATGAAAAAGGTAAAATTTTACCTAGAAGAATGACTGGTGCTACTGCTGCAGATCAAAAACATATTGCTAAACAAGTAAAAAGAGCTAGATTCATGGCTTTAATTGCTGACGTTAAATAAGAGATTTTTAAATCTCTTTTTTATTTTACATAAAAAAATCTAGGAGTAATCCTAGATTTCTTTTTCTATTAAATTAATAATTTCATTTTTTAATTCTTCATTTGTTTCATTATTTAATAATGTATTAAACTTTGAGAATATGATTAGTTTAGTAGCTTCTTTTTTAGATAAACCTCTAGACATTAAATAGAATAGTTGATTAGTATCTACTTTTCCACTAGAAACAGAGTGAGAACCTTCAACATCTTCTTCAGTACATAGAAGCATTGGTAAACTCTTAGAGCTAACAGCATCGTCTAAAAGTAATACATTTTCAAATTCTTTTCCATATGCTTTTGAGCATCCACTTTTGAAATCAATTGTTGATTTATAATTCTTTTTAGCATTATCTTTTAGAATACCATATGTAATCATATTAGTTCTTGTTTTAACACCAATTAAATTAGTTAAGTAATTCATATCAATTAATGATTCATCTTTACCTATATAAATGTTATTTAAAGAGTTTTCACTACTGGTTGAAGATAATTCTGTATAGTAGTTAGAAATACGCTTATTTCCTTTTAAATCATATAAATTATGATTAACATAAGCATTTTCACCAACATAGTTTTCAATAGCAATTAGATTATCAGATATTTCATTTATATTAGATATGATTGAAATATCTAATTTAGCATTATCATCTATATTATTAATTTGTTTTAAGTAATTAAAGTTATATGAATCACTATCACTTATGAATTT
>JAILLM010000160.1 GCA_024693165.1 Bacilli bacterium
ATATGAAAAATGTAAATATCTTATCTAGTTTAAATGATATTAAAGCATTTGACTATTTAACAAATCGTTATGGAAATGTTCATGATGAACAAACAAAAATATATATGTTAAAGAGTAAAGAAATAAAGAGTAGCATTTATACTGCTAATATAGATAATACATCTTCAAGTGAAAGAACATACTATGGTGCTTATATAACCGAAAAAGGTATTCCTACAAATTCTTTCGCTTTAAATTATAGTGATCAAGAATATATATTACATATTGAAGATGCTTCTAATTCAATTAGTATTGAAGATGTAATAAAAATAATAGAAAGTATTAAAGTTCGTGGTGAAACTGGATTTGCAAAATTTTTAAGAGAGTAATACTCTCTTTTTCTTTGATATTTTATTCATTTAATTTATAATAATCAATTAGGAAGGTGATCATATGGGTATATTAGATAGATTAAATAATGATGTCAATATGGCTATATTAGATTCACCATACTATTTTAATCAAGATAGAAAGATAAATAGATTAAAGAAATCAAATATAACTAGTGAAAGACCACCTAGAGATAAAAGATTTTCTAAAAGATATTTAAATGGCGGAGTAGTTGTAGACAATAATAAAAAATATAATGGTTATTTTGTTTAGAGTTAGATGTTAACGAAATATGTAATAACACAAGAAGATATCAAAGAACTTAAACTTAATTTAAAGAAAATGTTTAAAAAAGAGGAAAAATAAATCCTCTTTATATGTTATAATTTTTTATAGTGAAGGGTGTTTAGTAAAGAGTATGTTAGACTTAAATCATAATGACTTAATTGATATTGAAACGATTCCTAAAGATGAAAGAAAAGACTATTTAGATTTCTTTTCAGAAGGAAGTGTTGAACTTAAAAGATGTTTGAAGACAATGTGGGATATGAATCTTTATACATCAGCATGCTGCAAGGGTCATGACTTAACTGAAAAAGTGTATATGTACGATGGAAGAGAATTTTTCTTTATAGATCTTTATGCTTATTTTTGTATGAAACCAAATAATAATATTTTCGAATATTTATCTGAACAACTAATAACTGATCCATATATTCATATATCTAAATTTGAAGATGATAGGGAAGCTATTTATATATATGGTAGAGATAGATTAAAGAAAATTAATGGATTAACTAAAGATTTAAAAACAGGTAAAAAAGACAATAGCATTTTATTAGATTTATATATTAATAAGAATATATCAAATAAGTTTGTAAAGAAATCTTATAGGGAATATTATTATGATAATAATTTCTATTTCGATGAAATAAAAAGAATTGAAGAGATTCATGATGCCCTAACTTATGATGCTTATACTCACAAACTATCCCAAGAAGAAATAGATGTTATTTGCGATGAACATAATGATATATTAAGAAAAATAAGAACAAGAAACTTGAAGAAAGAAAGATAATTATGGAATATGTATACCATGGAAGTAAAACACATAATATTAAAGAGTTAATACCGCATGAATCAATGCATGGAGATTTTGTATATGCAACATCTGATAAAACAATTGCAATTGTTATGTCTGGAAAGTATGGCAATGATTCTATTTATAGTTTTGGAAGAAATAATAAAAATAAACCATATGATTTAGTAGAAAGAGTACCAGGTGCTTTTGATAAAATTTTTGCAAATGATTTTTCTCTATATTATTTAGATGCTAGTGAATTTAAAAACATTCATACTGGATTTAATGAAGTTGTATCTGATCATTCTATAAGTGTATTAAAAGAAGAAAAATATGATAATGTTATGGATGCTATAAATGAGCTTGTTAGTAATGGTTTAATTAAAATTTATAGATATCCTGATAGACCTGAATATATACCTTATGATGATACTGATATCATTGATAAACTTGGACATTATATTAATGATTTAGGTAAAAGTATTAATAATATAAATATCGAATATTGGATATTTAGACATCCAAATATTGAAAATGAAATAAGAGAGTTTGCTTTAAAGTATGGTTATGATGCTCCACCATATGACGTAATAAAAGAAATTATGATTAAACGACAAGAAGAAAACCCTGAAAAAGAATATTTTATAGATGAATCTCTTCATATGAAAGAAATACATTCAAATAAAACTAGATAAGGAGTAATTATGGACTTAAGTAATTTAACAAATGAAGAAATCAAAGAGTTATGTTTAGAAAAGAAAATTGGAGCAAAAGAACTTACTGATAATGGTATATGCCCAACTTGTTTTAATAGAGAATATGATGGATGTGTATTTGGAGATGATACTGATAAAACTATCTATGAAGATGAAGACTTCACTTGCTTCTTAGTTGGTAATCCAAGATGTGAAGGTCATGCAGTTATCTCAACAAAAATACATTATAAAGATATGATGGAAATACCTGATGAAATTGCAGCAAAGATTAACATTTTATCTAAACACATAATGAATGTAATAAGAGAAACTTATAAATCGGAAAGTGTTTATTTATGCACTATGTGTGATGGACCAATGAACCACTTTCATGTTCAATTAATACCAAGATATTCTTATGAAAAAAGAGGATCTAAAAACTTTGTTAAAGAAAGAATTGAATATAAAGAGGATAAAGAAAAAATCAAAATATTAAGAAACAAATTAAATTATAAAAGTGAATAAGGAGATTTATGCAATTAATAACTAATAATGCTATATATAATTATAATGAAATAGATTCAGATATTATAAAAGGATTAGAAGATAAATTTAATAAAAATCTAGATGATATTTATAACTATTTTGAATATAACGAAAGACATAAACCAACTATTACAATAATACCTACTAAAAATGAATGGGATAAACTCATACTTGAAATACATAATTATCCTGATGGTAAAGTACCAAATTGGTTAGTTGGTTTATCAACTGATAATGATGAAATATATTTATTATCAATTAAAGAATATGATAAAACTACTCATAAATTTAATGAAGATGATTATGATTCAGCTTTTAAAAAATATTTAAAAACAGCATTACATGAATATGTTCATTTTATTCATAAGAAATGGATAAAATCTAAAGGAAAAGAAAAATTAAGTATTTATACATG
>JAILLM010000111.1 GCA_024693165.1 Bacilli bacterium
AAATCAGTATAAGTCTTATAATGTTTAGCTCTTTGTTTATTAATTTTATTAATTTCCTTTAATGCAGTCTTTCTATTTAATCCATAATATTTAACTGCTCTTTCAACTTTACCTTCATCATTACTATAGATAAATACATTAACTGTATCTTTATTATCTTTAAGTACAGCATTACCACATCTACCTACGATAACACATGATTCTTTTTTAGCTATATTTCTTATTAATTCAGATTCTTTAATAAATAAATCATCTGAGTTAGTCATAAATCCATTAGCATGTTCTTCAACTGAAGATTGTTCATTCTTTTCGATATATTCTTTTGAATATCCAGTTTCAAATGATAACTCTTCAATTAAGTTTTTATCATAGAATTTAAGTCCTAACTCATTAGCTACTAATTCACCGATGAATCTTCCACCAGAACCATATTCTCTGCCTATTGTAATAACTAAATGTTTACCTTTATATTTAGAAGGTTTAGATTCAATTACACTCTTAGTAGGTTCTGTATTACTATTTAAATGTTTAAATTCAAATACTAATAAAATAATAGAAATAATAAATGCGATAAGGTCAGCAAATGGTCCTGCATAAAGTACACCATTAATACCAAATACTTTACCAAATATAATCATAGCTGGAATTAAAATAATAATTTGTCTTGATAAAGAAAGTATCGCAGACTTTTTACTCTTACCTATTGCTTGGAAGAAAATTGATGTTGGAATTTGAATACCATTTAAAATTGTTAATAAAAGATAAGTTCTAAACGCCATACAAGCAAATTCAATATATAAAGTATCTCCTTTACCAAATGCACTAATTAAAACTTCAGGAATAGTTTGGAATAAAACTAAAGCAGTTGTAGAAATAACTACAGAGAATAATAATACATATTTAAATGTAGATTTAACTCTATCATACTTACCAGCTCCATAGTTAAATCCAATAATTGGTTGTGCACCAGCTGCAAGTCCAATAATAATACTATTTAAGATTTGATTAATCTTCATAACAATACCTAAAGCAATCATAGGAATATTAGCTCCATATTTTGAAGCAGCTCCTAATGAACCTAAAGTATTATTTTCAACTGCCATGATAGCAACTATACTTAATGAAGTAATTAAACTTGAAATTCCAAGCATACAAATCTTTCTTACTACTGCAAAGTTGTATTTATTCTTTCTTAAATCCATATCAATTGATTTAAATCTAAATAAATAAAGAATATTTAATATAAATGATACTGCTTGCGCAATTACTGTTGCTATCGCAGCACCAACTACACCCATCTTAAATACAAAGATAAATAAAGGATCTAATAAACAGTTAAGAATCGCACCACTTACCATTGATATCATTGAGTATTTTGGTGATCCATCAGCTCTAATAACAGAGTTTAATACTGTACTAATAATTGAGAATGGTAATCCAAATGCAATCCATCTACCATAACTCATAGCATAAGGCATAATATCACTAGTACATCCAAATACTAAAACGATTTGTTTTAAGAAAATGTTTACTAAAACTAAAACTATAAGTGAAGCAACTACACTTGTAATTAAGGCACTATAAATACCATTCGCAGCTTCTTCCTTTTTATTTTCACCTAATTTTAAACTTAAAAATGCAGCAGCACCATCACCTAACATTAATGATAAAGCACTACATAACATAACAAGTGGGAATACTACAGTCGTAGCTCCATTACCTAAATAACCTACTCCATTACCAATAAATAGTTGGTCAACTATATTATATAAAGAACTAACTAACATACTAATAATCGCAGGTATAGAAAACTTTAATAATAATTTTGTAACTTTTTCAGTTCCTAAAATATTTTCTTTCATAATATCTCCTTTCAACGCCTCTTTTTTGAGCGAACTTGATAAGTATAACACAAAAAAAATTTTTATGTAAACAAAAATTAACAAAAAAAATTAGAGATTCTAGAAGAAATCTCTAACTTTATGAACAATATTATATACAAATATAATTAAGCCTGTAACTATAATTGGTATATAGAATATAAATGCTCTTGTAAGTAACATACCTAAGGAAGCAAATTCAGTTAAGAATACAATTGAGAATATGTAAAAGAACATTTTTTCTGATACATATGATCCACCAGGTATTGGTACCATTTCAATAGCCATTTGAACACTTATTTGAATAGCTAACATATCAAAGTAACTATAACCACTTAATCCAAGGCCTCTATAAACTATATATGCAATTGAGAAATAAATAATTCTTACAATAAATACTAAGAATAAAGAATATAAGAATTTTGTTTTATTAGAAAGTAATACTTTTAAATCGCTCTTATAATCAACTATTATTTCATCTACATCTTTATCAGTATATTTCTTAAAAATATTAAACTTTTTAAAGAATTTAAATATCCATTTTAATGTCTTTTTAATTAATCCTGAATGAAATAAGAATAAACATAATAAAATACAGAATAAAATGTCACATATAAGTCCAAAATAGAAGAATCCCATATGAATTGGTTTAAAGTAACCAATTATATTTTGCTTTAATAATAAACAAAGGATTCCAAGAACAATGATAGCTATCTTAAAAAACATTGTATTAATAAGTAAAGCAATATAACTATTCTTAATAGGAATCTTATCTTTAGACATATAATACATTTGAACAGGTTGTCCACCTGTCGCAGATGGAGTTATACCACTAAAGTAAAACTCAACTAATCCATAAAAGACACCTTTAAATAATGGAACTTTAATATTAAACAATTTAAATGTATATGAAAAATAATATCCATATAAAACAAAATAAAGAACCATTAAAGTAAATCCTATACAAATATATTCAAATTTAATCTTAGGAAAACCAGTAATAATTAATCTTAAAGATTCTTTATCATATATACTATTTAAAGTTAAAAGAATAATTATTATTAAAAGCTTTAAAAAAAACTTAATTATGTTTTTTGTTTTAATATTAATTATTCTTTTAACTTTAAATAGTATATATGATAAAGAATCTTTAAGATTAATTATTACTGGTTTTCCTAAGATTAAAT
>JAILLM010000153.1 GCA_024693165.1 Bacilli bacterium
ATTAAAATACTTGAATTATTAGTTAACGATTATAAAAGAAATTATACATATGATGAAAAAATATTCTGTTTAATTGAAGCTTGTGATCCAAATCTAGATTTCTTAAGAATATATAATAGATTCCAAAATCCAAAGAAAGGCCAAATTGAATATGAACAATATTTAAATGAAACTAGAAAAATAACTGGATTTTCAGATGATAACTTAAGAAAATATGAAAATGTTTACTTAAGAAATATTGTATTAAAAAAAGCTGAACAAAAAGAAATTAAGACATTAAGTAGAACTCCAAAAAGATAGTTCTACTTTTTTTATACATAAATTTAGGAACAAAAAAAGAAACTATTTCTAGTTTCCTTCTTTAACTCTATATTCCCCAGACATGTTGTCAATGAAGTTAAGTTTAGCTCTTCTAACAACACCTTTTCTAGTTACAGTAATTTTGTCAACTAATGGTGAATTTACTTTGAAAATTCTTTTAACCCATACACTACCAGATTTCTTTCTAACAGTGATAGTTTTTCCAATTGATCCACCTTTAATAGCAACTACTAAACCTTCGAAAGCTTGGATTCTTTCCTTGTTACCTTCTTTAATTTTGTAGTCTACTCTTACAGTATAACCAGTACGAATTTCAGGAATATCGTTTCTAACTGATTTAGCGTTAACTTTATCTACTAAATTCATTTAAAACCATCCTTTCTTTATATTACACCCACAAAATCTTGAATTATGTTCAGCGGATTAAGTTTAGCTTTTTTCACAAAGCAACTGTAGTATATCACGTATAAATAACAATTGCAAGACCAAATTATTTAATCAATCTTTTAACTAAAGTATGATATTTGGGGTCTAATTCTTCAATTTCACTATTTATATTTTCTAAATTTGAATCAATAGAATTTAAGTTTTCTCTTCTTAAATTAGCATTAAGCTCATATACACTAGCTTTTGATTTATCATAAATAAAACTACCTATTGCAAGAGCACTCATTCCAGCAGGAAGTGCATTAAGAACATATCCTTCACCATATTTAGAAGTAAAATAAGAAGTAATAAAAATAGCGCCTAATGAAGCTATATAAACTTTAAAACTTTTATTAGCTTTTCTTTTACTTACATTATAAGCATTTTCTAAATCATTTAATTCTTTTTCATATTCTTCACGTGCACAAATTAACTTATTCTTTTCAATTTTTAATTGATTTATTTTTTCTCTATTTTCCATAATAATACCTTTTCCATAGAAATATATAATAAAACATTATCTATTAAAGTCAACAAAAAGAGTATTCCTACTCTTTTAAAACTCCCAATCAGCTTCTACTTTATTTCCAGAAAGTCTTATTTTAATATCTTCATTAATTGTTTCGTGATTTACTGGATTAACTAAATCGCCATAAATATATTTCTTTTCTCTTAAATCACGGATTGTTACTTCACCAATACAATCATCTTTATCAAAGCACTTCTTAGCTTTATACTCTACTTGTTTCTTAACTACATCTAATCTTTTCTCATCATTAGTAGCATTATATACTTTCATAGTTTTAATTCCTAGATAGATTCCTAATACAACAATAACCAAACCCAACAGTTTTAGATTATCATTTTTCATACTTATTAACACCTGTATTAATTATATCAAAAAAATAAAAGACAAGAAGTTATTTCTTGTCTACTTTACCATAATAATTTTTAATAAATTCTTCTCTGTATTCTAGGATGTTATCATTTTTAATACATTCTCTTAGATCTTCAGTTAATTTAATTAAGAATCTAATGTTATGAATTGATAATAATCTTTGACCAAAAGTTTCATCTGCTTTAATTAAATGTCTAATATAAGCTTTTGTATAATTTCTACAACAATAGCAATCACAAGACTCATCTACTGGAGTAAAGTCTTTTTCATACTTTAAGTTTTTAAGATTAATTTTCCCGTACTTAGTATGTGCATGTCCGTGACGTGCAAGTCTAGTTGGAGCAACACAGTCAAATATATCTACACCTCTAATAACGTTTTCAATAATGTCGATTGGATCTCCAACTCCCATTAAATATCTAACTTTATCATCTGGTAAATATTTACATGAGTATTCAACTTGTTCATATTGGACATCTTTAGGTTCACCTACCGCTGTTCCTCCGATTGAATATCCATCAAAACCAATCTTAACAAGTTCTTCAACACAATGTTTACGAAGATCTTCGAATTCTCCACCTTGAACGATACCAAATAGAGATTGTCTTGGATTATTAAATACTACTTTACCACGTTTAGCCCATCTTAAAGTTCTTTCAACTGACTCTTCTACATACTTTCTTGTATGAGGAAATCCAATACATTCATCAAATGACATAGCAATATCACTATCTAGCTTATTTTGAATAGCAATAGATTTTTCAGGAGTAAGTAAAAGTTCTTTTCCATCTAAATGAGATTTAAACTTAACTCCTTCTTCGCTAATCCATTTTGGTTTAGAAAGTGAAAATACTTGGAATCCACCTGAATCAGTTAGAATTGGACCATTCCAATTCATAAACTTATGTAATCCGCCTGCTTCGTCAACTATATCTTCACCTGGTCTTAACCATAAATGATATGTATTAGATAAAATAATTCCTGCATTAACTCCTTTTAGTTCTTCAGGACTTAATGTTTTAACTGTTGCTTGTGTACCAACTGGCATAAACATAGGTGTATCATAATCACCATAGTTTGTGTGTAATTTACCTAAACGTGCTTTTGTATTTTTTTCAGTTTTAAGTAAATCATATTTAATTGGTCCCATTTCTTTATTCATTATCTTTACCGTTCTTTCTATTACGTAAAGCTATAAATTTTCTACTTAATGTTTTAAAATTTTCGAAACGTTTATTCTTATCAAGAACTATATTTTGAAATAATACCTTTTTATAATTTTCATAAGCATCTTTAAGAGGAATGTTAGCTTGTAACATATCATATCCATTAAAGTATGAATTATATACCATACCAAATGGAACTCCTTCTTTTGAAGTTAAGAATGTAATATCAACTTTTGTTTCACCATCATCTACTAGTAAATTATCTGATACCCAATAGATTTCATTTTCTTCATCATAATAAGCAAAAACATTATCTAAGACTACAGTCTTATCTAGCATATTTATAACTTTATCTTTGTATTCTACTTTTTCCATAACTCAAACTCTTCCTATCTTTTTATCTTACTAATCTATAATTAACATTGCATCTCCAAAGGAGAAAAATCTAAACTTATTATCTACTGCATATTTATATGCATTCATTATATTATCTTTACCTGCTAAAGCACTTACTAACATAACAAGTGTACTCTTAGGTAAATGGAAATTAGTAATTAAATTATCAATTCCCTTAAATTCGAAACCTGGATATATAAATATATTTGTTTCTGATACTTCAGGTGTGAACTCATCATAGCGACTTCTATTAGTTTCTAGAACTCTTGTTGATGTTGTACCTACTGCAAATATTTTACCACCATTTTTCTTAATTTCATTTAATCTATCACAAGATTCTTTAGACATTACATAAGATTCTGTATGCATTACATGTTTAGATACATCATCTACTTGAACTGGTCTAAATGTTCCAAGTCCTACATTAAGTGTTACCGGAACAATTTCAATACCTTTCTTCTTAATGTCTTCAAGTAATTCTTCAGTAAAATGAAGCCCAGCAGTAGGAGCAGCTGCAGATCCATAATTCTTAGCATAAACTGTTTGATACATATTTTGTTCTTCAAGTTTTTCATGAATATATGGAGGAAGTGGCATTGTTCCAAGTCTTTCAAGTATTTCCATAAGTATTCCTTTATATAAAAGTCTTACATGTGTAATACCATCTGGAAGTATTTCAGTAACTTCAGCTCTTAGTGAACCATCTCCGAAACTTACAATTGTACCAATATGTAATCTCTTTTGTGGTTTAGATAAACATTCCCAGCAATCATTTCCTAACTCTTTTAAAAGTAGTAATTCAATAACAGCATGTGTATCTATCTTTTCACCAATTAGTCTTGCTGGGATTACTTTAGTATCATTAATTACTAATGCATCTCCAGGATTTAAATAATCAATAATATCAGAGAATACTTTTTCTTCAATCTCGCCTGTAGTTTTATGTAATACAAGAAGTCTTGCTTGGTCTCTTTCCATAAGAGGACTTTGCGCTATTAACTCTTCAGGTAAATAATAATCAAAATCATCAGTTCTCATTAGATTTCACCTCTTTTTACATCGTGTATAGTATACAACAGTAAGCCATTTTTTACAAACGAGTTTCGTAAAATAAAAAGGAAAATCGACATTTTCCTTTATTAAAATAATCTATTATCAGATATACCTATATGTTTATAGGCTTTTTCAGTTGCGACTCTTCCTCTTGGAGTTCTTTTAATGAAACCTTCTTGCATTAAGAATGGTTCAACAACATCTTCAAGTGTAGATATTTCTTCTCCAATTGCACTAGAAATAGTTTCTACTCCAACTGGACCACCATTAAACTTTTCAATTAATGTAGTTAAATATTCAATATCAATTCTATCTAAACCATACTCATCTACTTTAAGTCTATTTAAACTCTTCTTAGTTACTTCATCATTAATTTCGTCTAGACCATCTACTAGAGCAAAGTCTCTTACTCTTTTAAATAATCTATTAGCTATTCTTGGAGTCTTTCTAGATCTTTTAGCAAGTTCAAGTGCAGCTGTATCACTTATTGGCATATCTAATACTCTACTTGTTCTTTTAACTATCATACTTAATTCTTCATCAGTATAATATTCAAGTTTATTTACGATACCAAATCTATCTCTCAAAGGACTTGAAACATCACCTGCTCTAGTTGTTGCACCAACTAAAGTAAATGGTGGTAAATCTATTTTAATACTTCTAGAAGAAGCATCACTACCTACTACGATATCAAGTTCAAAGTCCTCCATAGCAGGATATAACATTTCTTCTATAAACTTAGGAAGTCTATGTATTTCATCTATAAATAATACATCTCCAGGTTCTAATGTAGAAAGAACAGCAGCTAAATCTCCACTTTTTTCAATTGATGGACCAGATGCTGTTTTAAAGTTTGCTCCTAACTCATTTGCAATGATATGAGCAAGTGTAGTTTTACCAAGTCCAGGAGGACCATATAGTAAAACATGATCTAGAGATTCATCTCTCATCTTTGCAGCTTCAATAAAAACTCTTAAGTTTTCTTTTACTTCTTTTTGTCCAACATATTCATCTAATATTTGAGGTCTTATATTAGATTCAAATATTTCATCGTTTCTTTTTGTATCATAAAGTTCATTGGATTTCATATAATCCCTCCTTTATTTAAGCATTAATCTTAAAGCATCTTTAATTTGTTCCTCTAGACTCTTAGTGTAATCAATATTTGGTAATACTTTCTTAATTTCAGGTTTCTTATATCCTAAGTTATCTAATACTTCAACAAGTTCGTTTGAATCAACTGAAGTACTTGAATCACTAGAAATTGCAAGTTTACCTTTTAAGTCTAAAATTATTTGTCTAGCTAATTTATCTCCAACTTTTGGAAACTTAGTTAAGTAAAGTACATTTTCTCTATCGATTGCATCGACAATTCCATCAACAGAACCAGTTGCAAACATAGGAAGTGCAATCTTAGGTCCTAATCCTTTAACATTTATAAGTTTTAAAAACAATTCTTTTTCTTCTTTAGTTTTAAAACCAAATAATGCTTGTGAATTTTCTGTAATATGATGATATAAATATACTTTATATTCTTTATCTAATTCAAATGCATATGGATTTGAAACATAAATATCATATCCAATACCATTATTATCTACTACAATTAATGAAGCAGTTTGATCAACTATCATACCTTTTATGTAATTATACATATAATCACCATCCTATTTAATTATATCATACATTCGTACGAATAAAATAAAAAAGTTACTTTGTTAAGTAACTTTTTAAAGTTTAAAATTAAACATCACTAGCAATCTAATACTATAAATAATTCTATTATTCTTAAATTCGTATATTTTAAATTTAGATTACTAAAAAAATTATTATACTACTAGCCGCAAAGTAAAGTACCACTATTTAATACATCACAAGAATCACCATTATCAGATGCTACAACCCAACCATCAGAATCTGCATGCGCATACCAATCTTTAGTACGACATACAATATCTTCATCTCTAGCATCTTCTGTACAATTTGATGAACCAAATGCTTCTAGCAAAACCTTTATATTTGCTTCTTGTATTGGTCTATTTTCTAAGCCACTTTCATTTATACCGCCTCTTAATGTATAAGTTCCTGCCTTCATTCCAGGATTTGTCTCAGCTCTTTCCTTTGTTACTTTAAATTTTACATAACCTTCACTTATCAAATTATTTTCTAACTTAAATTCTAAACAAACATATCTCATAACCGGTTTTAATCTTCCCGGATAATTAAGCCAATCTTTCATCGCATCATCTATAGTATTTCTTACATTTATTCCTTCAGGCATTGGACTTCCAATTTTTATATTATTAGTAGTAGTAAAGACAAATAAACCTGATTCTAAATCTGCTTTATCAATAATAGTATCATCGATATTACAAGTTGTACATGAAGAACTCTTACATAATTCTTCAACTGTTAATTTGCTTTCATTTTCACTTGTTTTCTTTTGAATATAATCATCTATTTTTAGTGAAGAATCGCTATAATGATATCCAATAATAACATAATTATCATCATATAATGTAACATAAATATCGTTCTTAGTTGGACTTATTAATACCCATCCTTCATAGTTTCCGGTATTATTTAAATTTAAGCCAGTTTTAACATTATAAACAATGCATTCTCCTAATGATTTGTTTCCTAGCATTTGATCTTCTGCTAGTTGTTTTTGAGATAAAGTTGATACTTTATCAACATATTCAGCAAATGTTTTTCTTCTAGCTGATTCCATAGTATCTAGTACTGCTGGAATTGCAATAATCATTATTATTGCGAGAATTACTATTACTGCTAGTAACTCAACTAAAGTAAACCCTTTAAAGATTTTCTTTAAACTATTCTTTCTTTTCTTTTTCTTACAACTCTTTTTCATAAACTCACTCACCTTACACTTTCAGTTTATCAGTTTAATAATAAAAATAAAACACTATAAAGTTTTTTATAGTGTTTTGTTTACATTATTTCTATTTATCAATATTTTCTCTTTTATAAAGTACATTATCTGCTCTAGTTAATCTTTTTACTGGTCTCTTTGATACTGGTCCTTTAGCTGGTTTCTTAGCCGGTTTCTTAGCTGGTTTCTTAGCTGGTTTATTAATTACATTTTCATCTACAACTGATGGACTAAATAAGTTTTGAATATTAGTAATATTAGTTTCTAATTGAAGGGCTGATGTTTGATCTAATCCCTTAGATTTAAGTCTTTCAATTAAACTAAATGCTGATACAAAATCATTAGATAAAGCTAAATCATAAATATCTACGATGTTTCTAATATTCTTAAGTGCAGCTTTTTCTTGTGAAACACTTGAGTTAATTAATGTTTGACTTTCAATTACAGTTATAAATGTTTCCCTGGTTCTATATAACATATTAAGTATATTAATATGATTATGAGCTAATGTTTGAATTTGTCCAATCATAGTTAAAGTATTAATTCTATTAATAGTAAGATTTTCTTTTTTCTTTGCCAATCCAATACTTAAGAAAGTTTCAGTATTAGAATTTTCTTTTACTGAATCTATTCTTTTTTCTAGTTCAATAATAAACTCTAATCTTTTTTCATATACTTTAAGTAAATATTCATAAACTTTTATTTGTTGCTTTAGATTAGATTCAATATCAGTAAGATTATCTTTTGTATCCTCTAATTGATTTTCCATTTTTTGAGACATCTTTTTAGAACTTAATCTATCAAAGATAGTAAGTCTAGGAATAACTCCATTAATACAATCAGTTAATACATTTTCACTAGCGATATTGTTAGTCGCATATATAGTTATTTCATTTATTATCTTAGTAAATAGTTTTAATTCTTCTTCACCATATTCATAAATATTTACACTTGTTTCATATTCAAATTTTGGTACTTTGATAGCATTTGCTTCTCCAACCTTTTTCTTAAGTTGTTCTTCGATTTCTTCGCTATCTCTGATTAAATCTAATTTAAACATTTCTTTATTCTTATTTTGATTAATTATTTCAATCAATTTTTCTGGATCAATCTTAACTTTTTTAAGTACAAACATCATTTCGTTTTTATGAGTTAGGAATAAATAATCTAAATAATCTTCAAGATTCATTCTTTCAATTCCTGGTACATAAGCATAATCATAAAAAAACTTTAGTGCTTCGATACTCCAGTGCTTTTCTATCTTTTGATAAGTCTTTACAAGACCAGGTTTAAGTTCACTATAAAGTTTTTCCCTATTATAATCTAATACATATTCATTTCTAACTAAATGATCAAAGAATCTTTCTAAATAGTCTTTAAATGAAGAAATATAAATATGCATATTTTCATAAGGATAAATAGTTCCACTGATAGCATTATATAAATGCTCATCTATATACATATCCTCAATTTTTTTATTCTCATTAGATACATATCTTCTTTTTATTTCATCACATTCATCTTCAAAGTCATTAATAAAATCATTTAAAGAAAGATGATCATTAGTTATTCTTTTTTTAAAATATTCACTAAATAGATTTTGATCATATTCGCAAGTATATCTTACATATTTATCTAAAATATCACTTGGCATATTACTAACTAAATTAATAGTATTTTTTTCAGCTAAAAATAATGATTTGTAACAATTATAAGCTTTTATAATTAGTTCTTCGTCTTCACTAATTGGTAACTTATTTTCAGGAAATTCCTTATTTAAATCAGTAACAACATAGTTAGCTACATCTTTGATTGAATTTCTTTTAAGTAAATCTAAAAATATATTCATATCAAATAATGAATCTATTAAAATTTTAAAAATAATTACTTTCTTATCATCTGGTCTGATAGAATTATCAAACTTGTCTAAATAAGGTGCAAGTCTTTTACAAACATTATAAATATATTCACGTTGAATAGGATTAAAATAATCACTAAAATCTTCCATCTAAATCACCCTGTTTTTTTATAATAACACATAAAAAAATAAAAGTGAGAAAAAATCTCACTTTTATTAGAATAATGATAATTGATTTGATTCGCTTAAGTTTTTAAATACACCTAAGTCTCTTAATCTATCCATTGCACTTGTTGGACATTTACCTCTATTATGTAAATCTTCTTGAGAAATAAATGGCATCTTTTTACGTTCTTCAATAATCTTCATTGCAACGTTTTCACCTAAACCATCAATTGCACAGAATGGAATAATAAGTCCCTTACCATCTTCAGTAATAACAAAGTCTTTAGCTTCACTCTTTTCAATATCTATATTTTTGAAATAGAATCCTCTAGCACACATCTCTAAGCATAAAAGAAGTGTATCTTTTTTTTCTTTATCTACATCTGATAGATTTGGAGTCATATCCATCTCATCGATCTTATCTCTAATTCCTTTTTCTCCTTGAATCATAGATGCAACATCAAACTTATCTCTTCTTATTGAAAGATAAGCACAATAATACCAAATTGGATGATGTACTTTAAACCATGCAATTCTAAATGCACTTGTTACATATGCAGTAGCATGTGCTTTAGGGAACATGTATTTAATCTTACTACAAGATTCAATATACCACTCAGGAATATTATGTTCTCTCATATACTCTGCATGTTCTTTCCATCCAGCAGGATCTTTACTTGCTCTACCTTTTCTTACAAATTCCATTATCTTAAATGCTGTACCAGCAGGAAGTCCCCATGCAATCAAGTTAACCATAATGTCATCACGACAACCAATTACATTCTTAAATGGAACTTGAATAACTCCTTCTTCATTTGGAGTGCATAAATCTTTAGCATTACCAAGCCATACATCTGTACCATGTGATAAACCAGAGATTTTTATAAGTTCACCAAATGTAGTTGGTTTAGTATCTTCAAGCATTCCTAAAGTAAATGGTGTACCAAACTCAGGAATACCTAATGTACCAGTTGGACAATACTTAACTCCATCTTTAGTTAATCCTCTTAACTTAGTAGGTTCTAAATCAATTGCCTCACCTGATGCCGTATATTTACCAAGTATTTTTGGACTAGTAAATATAGACATTGTATCTAAGTCTCCAAGATCTATATCATTAACATCTATTCCTGATAACTCACCTAGTTTTCTTAATACAGTTGGATCATCGTGTCCAAGTATATCAAGTTTAAGAAGGTCAGCTTCAATCTTATGATAATCAAAATGTGTTGTTCTCCACTCAGCTGTTGGATCATCAGCAGGGTATTGGAAAGGGGTAAAATCCCAAATATCTTTATATCCTGGAACTACTACAATACCACCTGGGTGTTGTCCAGTTGTTCTCTTAACTCCAGTACATCCAATTGCTTGACGCTCAACTTCAACATCTCTTATATCACATTTAATAAGTTTCTTCTTCTTTAAATCATCTTTAGAAGCAACTTTAACACCATATATTTTAGCTTCTTGTACTAAATCATTATATTCTCTATCTTCATAGAATCCTTGTACATAACCAAATGCGGTCTTATCGGCAACTGTACCAATAGTACCAGCTCTATAAACATTATCTGTACCAAATAATACTTTTGTATAAGCATGAGCTGATGCTTGATTCAATCCTGAGAAGTTAAGATCGATATCTGGTACTTTTTCACCAGCAAAACCTAGGAATGTTGCAAATGGCATGTCATTACCTTGGTGAATCATTAAAGTTCCACATTCAGGACAATCTTTATTTGGTAAATCGTATCCACTTGCATATTTTTCAGCATAAGCATGTCCCTCTGAATCAACAAATTCATTATGACAACACTTAGGACAATAATAATGAGCAGGAAGTCCATTACATTCAGTAATACCCATCATTGATGCAACGAATGATGAACCTACTGAACCACGAGATCCAACTAAGAATCCATCATCATTAGAGTGTTTAACTAACTTTTGAGCAATTAAATAAATAACGTCGAAACCTCCACCAATGATACCAGTAAGTTTAAGTTTTGCTTTTTCAATAGCATCTTCATCACTTAACTCAGGTTCTTCTCTTTTGATTTCTTCAGTCTTTAACTTAACTACTCCATCATAACCTGACATAATTACATCATGTAAATAACTAGAAAACATTTTATCTTTTTCATCTTCACTCATATTAGGGTATTCTTGATCCATATGAGCTTTAACTAAATCAGTAATCTTATCTCCATAAAATTCTTGAGCAATACGCTCTTCAATATTTCTAGGAAGTGGATCTCCATACATCGAATGAGCTTTATCAAATACCAAGTCTCTACATATTTCTTGAGAGTGTTCAATAATTGGAGAATATGGTTTTTCAGGATAATCTATTACTTGAATTTCTTCTAATTCAGAAATAATCTTATTTGGATTATCAATAACCATCTCATGAACTAAATCTTTATCTTTAATAAATGAGAAGGCATCTAACATTTCTTTGGTAGTTCTAAAGAATTGATTTGGAATATCTCCGTGTTGAGTAAGACCAGTATCAGTAAATTTAGATAATAACTTATAGTTACCATTTTCAAAATCAAATCCCATAATACCAGTTCTTGTGAACTTACTTAAAGATTTATTAATTGCTGATTTCTTATCTTCTTCATTCTTGATTTGTTCTAATTCATCACTTGCTTTCATACCTTTTTCAGTAGCATAAATAGCAAGTATATTATTAACTGTGATTGGAATTGATTTAAATCCACTTAATACATATACATATTTAAGTATCTTTTTATCAAAATCAGTTAAATTAGCATAATTTCTTTCAGCTTTAGCAATTGCATCTTCAACATTAGTTTTATTAACTGGTGTTTTGCCTTTTGATTTTAAGCATCTTGCTAAAGGATGTCTTCCTTTACCAGGAACATTTTGATTAACTATAATCTCTCTAGCTAAAACATCTTCAGGATTTAAATTATGTACATCACCAGATGCAATAATCATCTTACCAGCCTTTTTAGCACATCTAATAATCTTTTCTATTAACTTAACTAAATGAGCCTTATTATTAATATCATGAGAATCAATCAAGAACATATAATTATCAAGTGGTTGAATCTCAATATAATCATAGAATTCCATAGCTTTAACAAGCTCTTCTTCATTTCTTGTTAGAGCAAGATTAAATATTTCACCATTCAAACAAGCTGAACCAACAAAACAATTTTCTCTTAATTCATTTACTAGTCTTCTTGGTATTCTTGCATTTCTACTCATAAAGTTAGTATTAGCAAAACTAATTATCTTAAATAAATCTTTTAATCCTTTTTGATTCTTAGCAATAATAGTTATGTGTTTTATTGAATCATAATCATTTGCAATATTTTCAGTAAATGATTCACTAGGAATATTTTCATACATTTGAAGATGGTCTTTATGACACCAATCAAATTTCCATGAATAACCTTCTACTCCATAATCTTCAAATGGATTTTCAGGATTAGTATCGCTATCCATTTTAATCTTAATATAATTCTTGTAAGAAATCATATCTTGAATATTCTTCATATATCTTGGATTATTCTTAATAGCAATACTTTCTAGTAAACCTAAATCATTAAGTTCTTTTAATGTATTTATTCCATCAATTTGTTTAAGCATACTATTGAATATAAGTGCAGTATTTTCAGAGTCGACATCTGCACCATGGTGTTGTCCAACATAAATAGAATAATCTATTTTATATTCTTGTAATCCATTAGTAATAACAATTGGAATATTATTTTCAGCTGGATTAAGTTTAATAACTCCAGTAGTAGATACTACACTAAAGTCTTCATTATTTAAGAATACTTCAAAGTTAACTGATTCAGTTTTAGAACCAATATATTTTTTTGTTAAGCTGTATTCTTTCTTATAACCTTTAACTACTGTTTCAGTAGCAGAATCTCTAATATCTTTTTCTACAGAAGTAATATTAAATATAGATTCACCATCTAATTTAACATCTTGAATTAATGAACCAACTTCTTCTTTTACCTCAAAAGTATTTAATTCATTATTATCTTCGTCTTCTTCAACATCACCTTCACCAGTATCTACTCCATAGTTTTTACCTAATGCTGCAAGTGAATGTCTCTTTAAATCTCTATTAATAACTCTTGATAAATTTAATGTATCAATGATTGGGTTTTTAAGTGGACCTAAATCATATTTGAAATAAGCCATATCTAACATATTCTTATCGAATTTAGCATTGTGAGCGACTAAAGGAAGATCTTCAATCCACTCTTTAAATCTCTTAGTTACATTTTCCTCATTATCAGCATCTTTTACATCATCATCACTAATATTAGTAACTCTTGTGATTGCTTCATCAATATGGTGTCCTGGATTAATAAGTTCATCAAAACGATCAACTACTTCTCCATCTTTAATCTTAACTCCACCAATTTCAATCATAGAGTCTCCAATACCTGGGTTAAAACCTGTTGTTTCAGTATCGAATACTACGAATATTTGATCTTTAAGTTTTCTGTCATCAGCATTAAAACAAACATTTAAATACGAATCAAACATATCTAGTTCAACACCATAAGCAGCTTTGAATGGAACATAGTTTTTCTTTTCTTCACGAAGTTCTTCATTCATTTCTTCAAGTGCTTTGATGCCTTCAAGATTTCCTGATTCTTTTAACTCTTCGATTGTATTTTCGTTTTCTTTTATTTTTTCATCAAATTCTTTTTTCTTTGATTTATTATATTTAGTTACTTTATCAAATACATGAGGGAATGCTTGGCAACAATCATGGTCTGTGATCGCAATACCTGCATGTCCAAACTTGATAGCTGTATCAACTAATTCTTCTTCATTAATTACTCCATCCATTTGAGACATCATAGTATGTGCATGCAACTCAACACGTTTTTCAGGATAATCATCTTTTCTTTTTACAATTGGAGAATCAATTGGTTCATAAGTTCTCATGTTGAATACTAAGTCATGTGCATATTGATCATCTCTTACTTGACCAGTAAAATGATACCAATTGCCTTTCTTTAACTCTTTCATAACTTTTGTATAATCTTCTTCGTCACTTGCAAAGTATTTACCTAGAATTGAAGAAGAATTATCGGAAATCTTAATATTAATTAAATAGAACTCTCCACCTGTCTTCTTTTGTCTTACCATTCCTTCAGTATCAATAATGTAAGCTTCTAGATTAACAGCATTTTCTTCTTTAGTTAAAGTAACAATAGGTACTAAACCTTCTCTTTGGTATTCAACCTTTTTCTTTGGTACCCATTTTTGTTCTTTAGTATTTTGATTAATAATTGGAATTGGTATAACTACTTCTTCTTTTGTTTTTTTAATGATCTTTTTGATAGCTGCCCTTTCAACATCATTAATATTACATTTTATTTTAAAACCAATTATTCCAACTTCTTTTAAAGATATAAGTAAATTCTTTTCTTCTGCTTTAATAAGCTTCTTTTCCATTTCAGAAGTTACATCTATATTTATATTATCTTCACTAATAGTAATTAAATTAGGATCTATTCCTGATAAAGAAATTTGTTTCTTAACAATTTTCTTAAAAAAATAATTAAAATATTCTAAAACTAAATCAGGATTAAGTGTTTCATACTTAATATCTATATTAATAGTTTCAACATCATCTATTCCTTCACTACAAAGTTTCTTTAAACTCATCATAGATGAAACAGGAATAATTTCAGGCGCACTAATCTTAATAGTCCAAGCATTAGTTTTCTTATGTATAATGCATGATTCAAATGATGCATTTTCAAAAGAAACTATATCGTTAAAACCAATTTTTTTGAAAAATCTTAGTAGTTTATCATCCATTTTACATCTTCCATTTCATTACTTACTATTTTACCAAATTTATGTGTCTTTTTATACTGAAACTTAACTCTAGTAATCAATTTTTTGCACAAAAAAACTAGAGATAATCTCTAGAATCTATATAATCATTTGTTTGGAAGATCAAAAGCTGTTAAGTCTCGGTTGTATGCTAATAGATAAGTGTATCAAGTTGTGTATAAAGAAATAATTAAGTGTTTAGTGTTATCTATTATCTTCCGGGTAAATGACACCCACAAACAGTAATTATACTCTTATGAATAAAAAAATCAAGAAAAAATTTAACTTTCTTGATTATTTTTTAAATATGTTTCTTCTCCGTTAGATAATTTTACTTTAAAAGCATATCCAACTACATATCCATACTTATTTAGAAGTTCAATTGTTTCTTGATCTACGACTGTAGCTCCAGCATATTCACTAGGAATATATTTATTTAGATCTTCAGTAATAAGTTCTAACATATAGTTATAAGCTTCACTTTCATCATCATTTTCATATGCTTTATCGAATTTAATAAATGCATATTCATCTTTAAAGTCTTCGATTGCTGGTTCTGTACTAGCAATATTTAAGTTACTTTCTTTTACTTCTTTTAATGAATAACCTTCTTTAATAGTTAAAGATGCAGTCTTTTCAGTTTTATTTCCACTTTGGTCTTCAATTATTAAAGTTAAATTATAAATACCTACTTCAGTATAATCTTTATCATCTTTTAAAGTAACCTTACATGGTTTTGAATAATCATTACACGATTTAATAAAATCATCTAATTCATAATCATCATCAGGACCAATTGTAACATCTTGAGTAGTTACTTCAGGTGCTTTAGTATCAATAACTATAATCTTACCTTCTTTAATTTGATGATTATATTTAACTGTATATTTATATTCACCAGTTTTTTCTACTACTTCACCTAATTTTAATCCATCAACTTTAATTGTATATTCAGTAGTATTATTTAATTTACCAGTTACATAATCACTTACTTTTTTAGATAAAGTATTACCAACTTCAATCTTAATTTCTTTCTTTATATGTAATGAATTTGCACCAATTAAATAGATACCTAATACAACTGCACATCCAACTATTATTAAAGTAATAAATACTTTAAATATAATCTCTTTTCTACTTAAATCCTCTACATAGAAATCTTCCATTTATATCCACCTCGAAAAATAAATATTTTTTGTATAACCAACCTCATAATTATCAAATACATCAATAATCCAAGAAACTATCGCATCCATTATATCAGTTCCTTTACGAACCTTTATATTCTCCATTTGTGCTCTTAGTTCTTTTCTAAAGAAATAATCATCAATATATTTATTTAATATTAAATCTAATTCTTCTAATCTTTTAACTTGTTTTGAATCACTAACATCTATCATAAACACAAATCTATGATAAATATCTATTAGTTTTTCAGATAAATCATCTTCTTCAAAATAATCAAAGTTAATTATTTTATAAAAATTAGGACAATGTTTTAATACTTGTTTATTCTTATTCATAACCATCTACCCTAATTAATTATATCATTAAACAAATAAAAAAAGTAGCACATAAATGCTACTTAAAATAAACAGTTATTCTTTTAATGTTAAATACCCATTTGATGAAGTATTAGCTCTAGTTTTATCTATATAATTCGCATCAAAGTTAGGAAGTTTAGAAGCTAAATCAAACATTTCTTTTGATGCTTTAACATTTGACATATCCCATTTATTTGAAACATAAATATTCTTCATTTCAGAACAATTTAAAAACATTTGTTGTGTATCGGTGACTTTACTTGTATTAAAACTGCTTAAATCCAATTTTTCAATACTTGCACAAGAAGTAAACATCCTGCGCATCGTCGTAACATTACTTGTATTAAAACTACTTAAATTTATTCGTTCTAAGTTATAACATTCATAAAACATTTGACTCATATCTGTTACACTTGATGTATCAAAACTTGATAAATCTAACTCAACCAAACCTTCACATCCATAAAACATCTTACTCATATTAGTAACTTTTTGGGTTTTAAAATTACCTAATTCAAGTGTTTTTAAAGAATCACAAGAAGCAAATAAATATAACATTGTTTTAACATTTGATGTATCAAAATTTTTAACATTTAAACTAATTAAAGACTTACATTCATAAAACATTTGCTCCATATTTGTAACTTTACTTGTATCAAAACTACTTACATCTAATGAAACTAAAGCTTTACATCCATAAAACATTTGCTTCATATTAGTTACTTTTAATGTTTTAAATTTTGTTAAATCAATAGACTTTAACGAATTACAAGTTGCAAACATTAAAGACATATCAGTTACATTTTCTGTATCAAAACCACCTATATTTATCTCTTCTACCTTTTTACACTCAAAAAACATTCTCGACATATTCGTAACATTTGATGTTTTAAAATTACTTACATCTAATGTAGTTAAATTAATACATTCCGCAAACATCAAAGACATATTGGTTACTCTTCCAGTATTGAAATTACTTAAATCAAGTGTAGTGATTAATAAACATTCATAAAACATTTGCATCATATTAGTTACTTTACTAGTATCAAAATTACTTACATCAATACTATTTAAAGAATTACAATAAGTAAACATTTTTGACATATTTTGTGCATTACTAGTATCAAAATTACTTAGATCAATACTTTTTAATTCTCTACAATAAGCAAAGGAATAATAAAAATTAGTTACATTACTTGTATTGACACTAGATAGATCAATTTCTTCTACTCCAAGCCAATTATAAAACATCCTTTCACAATCACTATTCAAATATAATAAACTATTATTATCCGCATAGTAATATACTGTATTTCCATCTTTCCAAGCTAATATTTTATTTGGTGAATCACTTGTATTAATTTCTACAGTATCTACACCACTAGGTAAAGTATCACTTTTTAAAAAAGATTTAATATTTGAAAAATCATCATAAAGATCATCACTTAGAGAAAATAAAGATCTAATCTTAACATTGAATTCTCTTCCGTTTAAGAAAATTGCAGAACGTTTCTTTTCATAATCTTCATTTTCAACGGGTTTATCTTCTTCATCGTTTTTATGACAAACAGAACAACTAGATTTTTTACATAAATATTCAATAGTAAATTGTTCTTCACTAAATTCAGACTTTCTTTTTAAATAATCACTTAATTTCAAAGAAGAATCATTATAATGAAAAGCAGGTAAACCAAATTCATCATCATAAAGTGTTATATATGTATCATCAGTATTCATATCATATAATATCCATCCATTATAACTACCAGTATTACTTAATCCTAAATCGCTTTTTATATTATATATAACGCATGAATCTAAAGCCTCATCATTCATATCTGCTTCAGCTATTTTTTGTCTAGCTAAATTCGAACTTTTATCTAAAAATTCACTAAATGTTTTTATCTTAGAAGATTGAATAGAAGATAAAACATTTGGAATAGCCAAAAGCATAATTATCGCAAGAATTACAATTACAGCAAGTAATTCAACTAAAGTAAACCCCTTTTCTTTTAGTCTTTTCTTTACTTTAATAAATAACTTCATCATATAAACTCACTCCTATAATAATTATATACTCAAAATATAATAAAAAAAAGTAGCATTTACATGCTACTCAAATGTTTTATTCCTTAGTAAAATAACCGCCTTCACTTTTATCTTTCGCCATTGCCACATCAATTTTGCTAGAATTATAATTTTGTAATGCTTTACATCCATAGAACATATCAGATGATTCAGTTACACTGCTTATATTAAATTCGTTAATTAATATTGTTTCTACCTTTTTACATTTATAAAACATTTCACTCATATCATTTACTTTAGTTGTATTAAAACTAGTTATATTTAAAGTAACTAAAGATTCGCAGTGACCAAACATAGAATTCATGCTTGTTACATTAGAAGTATCAAAACTAGTTATATTTAAATCTACTAAATCAAAACAATTATAGAACATTGCCAATCTTTAACTACTTTAGATTTAAGTAGTTTTAATACTAAGAATGTTACTTCTATGTATGGTATGTTCTATAATTGTTTTGATTTAGTAGATTTAAATATAACTAGTTTTGATACTTCTAATGTAACAAGCATGAATTCTATGTTTGGTCACTGCGAATCTTTAGTTACTTTAAATATAACT
>JAILLM010000042.1 GCA_024693165.1 Bacilli bacterium
CTATAAATTCCAGTTTTAGGATTAACTATTTGTTTATATTCATATGTATATTCATTATCACCTGTTTTAGTAACACTTAAACCATATCCTTTTACTTTAGATATTGTTTTTATAGTATTCTTATCAGGAACGTTACCATCAAATAAATACATTTCTTTCTCTTCTTCAGTACCATCTTCCCAAGTACCATTAACTACTTTTAATTTATATTTAACTGCACTTGAAGTTCTAACATTAAACATAACATTATCTTCATCATCAAATGCACTATATAAAGTAGCATTAGAATTAGATAAAGAAACAGTATAACCATAATCAGAAGGGTTAACTTTCTTAACATTTAAAATATTATATTCTTTATCAATAACCACAAAATTAGGATCATTTGAAGTAATACTATTACCAACAAAGAAAGCAGGCATTGTCTTATCATTATTAGTATCTATAAATAATCTTGAATCTAAATCTAAACTAGAATCTTCTAATATTAAATCTCTAGCAACATTTAATAAACATGGAATATAATTTAATTGCGACATAATACTATTATAATTAGAAGCTTCTTTGCCAACTAACTTTAAACTAGAATTATACATTTTTAAATAATTACATAAAACTACACTTTTTAATTCATAATCAGAATCTCTAATAACAAATTCACCAGTTGAAATAGTTAAACAATCTAAATCGGTACTATTAATCTTAGTATTTTCTAATAATAAATTATTATTAGAAATAATAGAAATATTATTAAGAACACTATTAATAATATCTGTACTCATACCAATTGAAATAGCAGTATAATTAGCTTGAGAAATATAAATATTAAAGTTTAAAGTACTTTCAGTAATAGTTGCCTTTTTATCACCACCATAATAAGATTGAATCATTTGAATATTTAAAGTTGATTTATCAATAGTTATATCTTCAGAAGCATTAAATGACATAAGTACATAACATGAAACAGTAGAATTAGTAATAATTATTTCTTTACTATTACTATGAACTACATTATCAACATAACTTCTACTAGAAAGCATCTTAATATCAGAATCTTTAATAACTAACTTATCAGCTCCAATGTGAGTATATTCTTCTTGGTTATTAGAATTCTTTATAACATTAGGATTACTACTTACATAATCTTCAGAAACCAATCTATCAAGAGTTAATTCATTAGGTTCAGATTCTAAATAATCTAAATAAACTTTTTTACCATTAGATGTGATAGTAATATCACGACGTGCACGAATAAAATCATAATGTAATCCTTCATTTAAAGTTAATACATCATTCTCAAAAGTTAAAATACTACTGTAATCAGAAATAGCATCACCAGTAACACAATTTTGTACTGTAATACCACTTTCGATAAATACACAGTACTCTTCAAAAGCAAATACTCTCGTAGTACTAATAATTAAAAATAAAATAATAAGTTTTAAAACGTTCTTCATATAACTGTCACTCTCTTACTATTACAATTTTAACATAAAATTAAATTATAATAAATAAAAAGCAAGTAATTATTTACTCGCTTTATACTTACATATATCTTTTAATAAGCATTCTTCACACTTAGGATTTCTAGCAGTACATATATATCTTCCAAAAAGTAACAACTGATGATGCATCTTTAATAGCTCATTATTATCAAATGCTTTCATTAGCTTTTGTTCAATAACATCAGGTGTGTCTGTTTCTTTAGCTAGTCCTAATCTTTTTGCTACTCTACTTACATGTGTATCAACTGCAATTAAGTTCTCATTATAAATATTAGCTAATACCACATTAGTTGTTTTTCTACCTACTCCTGGTAAACTTTCTAAATAATCTCTATCATTTGGTACTTTACCATTAAAGTCTTCAACTAATCTCTTAGCAATTGTAATAATATACTCACTTCTTTTATTCATATTACCAAGTGGTCTAATAATATCTGCTACATCTTTACTATTAGCTTTAGCAAGTGAATAAATATCATACTTACTCCAAAGTATTGGTGTAACTTGATTAACCCTTTCATCAGTACATTGAGCACTTAAAACAGTTGCAATTAAAAGTTCATAATCTTTAGTATAATTTAAACTACACTTAGGATCAGGAATCATTATATCTAACTTTTTATAAAACTCTTTATTAATCTTCATCTACCCAATTATAGTCATATAAATCATTTTTTTCAGATTTACTTGAATATTCAATAAATCCTTTATGAATATCACTAGCTGATTTATATCCTTTTTCTTTCCAAGTATAAAGAATAGATTCAATATATTTAAATGATTTAGCATTATTATAAACAGCTTCTTTTAAAGCTTCTTTAATCATATCAGGGTCAAATTCTTTACACCATTTATCAATGATACTTACTTCCATTGAACTAATTGGTCTTCCAAATTCTTCTTCGATTAAACCATATATATCAATTTGACTTTTCTTCTTTATTCCAGTAGTTATATCTTGAGTAACATTTTGAATTAAATTATCAAGAGAAATTACTTCTGCTAATTTACCATCTGCATTCTTTTCTACTTTATTTTCAATTAAACCTAAACCAACAAGTTTTTGGAATGATTCTAAAACTTGTTCTTCATTTAAATAAGTTGTAAGTACAATATTATCCACATCTAACATTGGTACTTCTTGATTAGAAAGATAAATTAAAAGGATTGTATCGCTAAGTGATAAATTTAATTCAGTTGCTACTTTAAGAACAAAACTTTTAACGATAAAGTCTTTTTGTTTTAAAGTCTTAAAAACAACTTCGTTCATATTATCACTCCCAATTCTTTTTTACATACTCTAATATATCTTTCTTTTTATTATTTAAATCTCCATTAAGGATATTTAACTCTATATCATTTATAATCTTTTTTACCTTTATTCCTGGATTTATATGAAGCACATTTATTATATCATCCCCAGAACAATTTATGTCATTTTTTGAATAAATTGGTAATAAAGAATATAAATTTGATACATGTGCTTCATTAACAGCTAAAATTTCACCAGCTTGAACACATGCATATAGTCCATATTCATATAAAACTATGTTATCTATAATTCCATATTCAACTATTTTCTTAATTGAATTAATTAAAGACAATTCACTCTTACTAAAGTTATATTTTGGTGCATCCATTTGAGCCCAAATACCCTCACTAGAAATAGTAAACTTAAGGTTATCATTAAACTTAATATCTAAAACTGATTCTAATCCTAACTCTTTAATTAGATTAATACCTGTAATCTTATTTTCATGATTAAATATCTTATCTAATTCAGATTTTCTACGATCATAAGATAATGACTTTAGTAATTCTTTATTAAGAGAAATATATTTCTTAATTGATTCATCTAAATCAAAATTAAGAATAGCAGCAAATCTAATTGCTCTTAACATTCTTAAAGGATCATCACTAAACTTAGTATTAATATCTCCAATAACTTTAATAAGTTTATTTTCTAAATCAACTTTCCCATTAAATGGATCATTAATATTACCATCAATGTCCATATAAAAAGAATTAATAGTAAAGTCTCTTCTTTCACTATCCTTAACAATATCATCAGTAAAAGTATAATCTATAGGTCTTCTGTTATCATATTTATACTCTTCTCTATAAGGCATAATATCATAGGAATAAAGTGAATCTTTAAAGGAAATCATTCCAAAATTATCATTAGTAGTATTTAAATTAAAAATCTTAATAATATCATTAGGTCTAGCATTAGTTGCTATATCAACATCATATGTAGTCTTACCCAAAAGATAGTCTCTTACATATCCTCCAACTACATAGGCATTAAATCCAGAATCAATAAGTTTTTTTAATACTACTTCAATTTTATTATTCATGATTTCACCAAAAACATTATAGCATTATTTGTAAAATTTAAATTAAAAATAAAACAAAAAAGAGAAAAATTTACTATTATTTTTCTCTTTTATCATAGCCATCTAAAAATGATGTATAATTCTTATCTTTTTTATAGCCTAAAACACAATTTAAATTTATATTATCAAGTGCTTTAAAGATATTATTATCTACATTTGGATTATCTTTTTTTAGTTCTTTAACTAAAGTTTTCATTACTTTTCTTTTTGATGCATTTTCATCTCTATCAGCTTTTTCAGTAAACTTACAAGCACAGTTTAAGAATTCTAAATTATTATATTTTCTCCATGCAATAATATCTTCTTCATGTACTAAGAAAAGTGGTCTAATTAACTCTAGCCCTTCAAAGTTATCACTATGAAGTTTAGGCATCATTGTTTTAACTTCAGATCCATAAAACATTGAAAGTAATGTAGTTTCAATTACATCATCAAAATGATGTCCTAAAGCAATCTTATTACATCCTAATTCTTTTGCTTTAGCATATAAACATCCTCTTCTCATTCTTGCACACATATAACAAGGATTTTCTTCATTTAGTTTTAAAGATACTTCAAAAATATCACTATCAAACATTTCAAGTGGAATACCTAACTTTTCACCATTCTTAATAATCATTTCTTTATTTTTATCAATATAACCAGGATTCATAACAACATATTTAACATCAAAGTTATATTTATTATGTCTTTTTAATTCTTGAAAGCATTTAGCAAGTAAAAATGAATCTTTACCACCACTTATACAAACCATGATAGAATCACCTTCAGATACTAATTCATAGTCTTTGATAGCTTTAATAAATTTAGACCAAATTTCTTTTCTAAATCTTTTAATAATACTTCTTTCGATTTCTTCGACTTCAGTTAATACTCTTTTCACGGTTTCACCCCTTAAATCGAAAGTATTATAACAAACTTCAATAAAATAATCTACTTTTCCAAATGATTGTATTATAATATTACTAAGAGGTATACATATGAAAAAATTATTATTAATTATATTTTTATTAGCAATGTTATTAATGTTTTTATTACCATTAGCATCAACATTATTTTTAGATTAAAAAAGAAGCAATTAAGCTTCTTTTTTTTCTAAATATTTTCTTCCAAATAATTCTAAAGCTTTATTTGCTTCAGCTTCATTATCAAGATTAACTAAATCTTCACCAGCATCTTTAAGAATAAGCATATCTTTAAAATCATCTTCATTAACAACATATGTATAAATATCTATTTTATCTATAATCATATAAGTTTTGTCATTAATTTTCATTAATTCTAATGTTTCTTCGTTCATCGACCAACACTCATTTCAGTTACTTCTTTTTCAATATCATAACCCTCATTAGTTGAAGTTTCAATAGTATTTTCATTCATTATTTCAATTTGTTCCTCAGGTGGTATTAAATACAATTGACTTGCATTACCAAGTAACTCTTCAGAAGCACCCATAATGACTGCATCTTTCTTAGAACATTTTCTTTTTATAATACTACTTTTACTTACTCTTATTGGTTTACAAGAATTTGCTACGATAGTATCACAACACTCTTTAAAATAATCGTTCATCATATCCTCCTTACTCTATTATTAGTATATATCATAAAGGAAAGACCAAAGAAAAAAGTTCACATTTAAAATGTAAACTTTTCACTTAATTATTTTCTTTTTTTGTTATTGTTTTTCTTCTTAGAAAGAATTTTCTTTCCAACAGTTTTTAATCTCTCTTGAGTATCACTTAAATCACTTAGCTGTTCTTCAATACTTCTTGATAGTTCAGTTAATTCTTCGACTAACTCTTCATCTTCTTTGTCATATTTTCTTCCATCATCTAAGTCTTCAACGTATACTGTTGTATCTCCAAATGGAGTACCTCTTTTAAGAATAACTGCACCACTTAGTTTAAAAGTATCATTATATTTTTTGCCTTCAACTTCGATTGCTTGTGGAGTATAACCATTTTTAACAAGTTTTTTAATTATATCCCCTGGAACTCTTACTTCTCCAGAAGATGTAAATAAATTATACCAGTCTCCTCCGACTTGAACTACTTCTCCACTTTTAGTAACAGTATACTTGTTTTGTTGAACAACATAAGTATGAGTCTCTTGATCCATAACACATCCTCCTGTAGTGTTATTATAACATAAAAAAAGATAAGTGCGCGACTTATCTATTTATTAAGTAAATTTAAATATAATTCGTATAATTGTCTATGTTTCTTAGCAATTACTTCAAGAATAATACCAGTAATGATATTTAATAATGAAATTGTAATTAAGAAACATCCAAAAATTAAACTTGGGAATTTTTCTACATATCCATTTTGGAAGAATCCAATAAATGGAGGAACTACTAGAATAATACCAATTACAGCAAAGATGAATGCTAAGATTCCAAAGAATCCCATTGGTTTATATTCTTTAAATAAAGTAGCAATAGTCTTTAATACTTTAAATCCATCTGAATAAGTATTTAATTTAGATACAGAACCTTCTGGTCTATCTCTATATTCAACAGGAATTTCTACTAATTTATAGTTCTTATCAACTGCATGAATAGTCATTTCAGTTTCAATTTCAAATCCCTTAGATAATACAGGGAATCCTTTAACAAAATCTTTGCTGAATGCTCTATATCCTGTCATGATATCTTTAACATTATTCTTAAATAAAATATTAATTAATTTTCTAACTAATACATTACCAAAGTTATGGAAAGGTCTTTTATTTTCTTCAAAGTAAGTTGAAGAAAGTCTATCACCAATAACCATATCTGCTTTACCTTCAAGAACTAATTTGCACATTTCTTCAGCATTGTCAGCTGGATAAGTGTCATCACCATCAATCATTAAATAACAATCAGCATCAATATCTCTAAACATTGATCTAATTACATTACCTTTGCCTTGTCTGTATTCATATCTAACAATAGCACCAGCTTCTTTAGCGATCTTATCAGTACCATCTTTAGAGTTATTATCATATACATAGATATCTGCATCTGGTAATGCTTTCTTATAGTCTTTAACTACTTTTTCAATAGTCTTTGATTCATTGTAGCAAGGAATTAATACAGCGATTTTACTTTTACTCATAATCTAAACCTCATTTTCTTTTTTAAATAATATTTCAAGTGTTGGAAGAACAAATAAATATGGCATTGCATATCTAAAGTATGTATTTGCAGGTCCAACGAAACATACAAGTATTGATATTACCAATGGAAGTAAAACTATTATAAATTCTTTATTTCTCTTCTCAATTAAATGAGCAATCAAATAAAGAACACTAAATAATCCAAATCCAATATTCGATAATAAACCAATAACTGGTATATACGGATATATTATAGCATAATTTGATAAAGAAGTCCTAATTATACCTAGTTTATTATAGTGATAGTTTACAGCCTTTTCACCTTCAGCTATCCTCGAATCGTAATTATGATAGAAATACCACTTTAATTTATAAGGATAATAATATCCTGAAGTGTTATTAAGTGTAGCATTTATATAACACATTGGTTCTTTAAGTAAATACTTAAACCAAACTTTAAAATATGCCTTTAAATCTTCACTCGTAGCATTCTTATTAAATTGATTCTTAACTGGATCAGATAGATCTCTATCATATCTTTTAGCCATATTATCAAGATTTAAAAGCTTATCAATTACTTCTAGATCTTCATCACTAATAATCTCACTATGATATTTAACTAATCTTGCAGTTTGTTGAAAAGGAACAGATAAAGCTTCCCTTATACTTCCATCACTAATTCCTAATGACGGAATTAATATATTATTAAATCCCCACAAGAATATTAATAATGAAAAGAATACAAGCGATAATCTCTTAATATTATTCATCGAATAACAACAAATAACTGGGAACAATAATAAAATTATATATATTCCATTTTGTCTAAATAAACATAAGAATAAACAAATAATAAATAATAGTATTACATATTTCCATTTAAGTGTTCTTTCTTTACTCATAATTAAATCATATAAGAACAGAACAAAATATATAAAGAATACTGTATAGTATGTATCTTTAACAGCACTTACTGAATAAAAAGGATACATAGGAACTAACATATAAATTAATGTAACAATAAGTAAATACTTAGAATTAACATTATGATGTTTTAGGAACTTAATAGTAAACGCTAAACAAGTTGAATAAATAATACTTTGAGTTAATGTATATAAGAATAATCCGAAATTAGCATTATTTAAAGTTCTACCAATATCAAGTGCCCATCCAAGTAAGTATGTTTGTAAGATTGGATGATGATTAGTCATAAATACATTTGGGTCTCTTTGAATAACCCAATAAATATACTTAGTTGGCACATTTAAATACATCTTTATTTGAAATGCAGGATCTGGACTTAATACAATTGGATAAAAAGCAATCATAAAGAATGTAATAACTAAAAACACACTTATAAATGAAGTTTTAAAAGGATGTTCTGATAAACTTTCTTCATATCTTTTTATAAGTCCCTTACTTGCTTTAAATTCATGTTTCTTATTAACTAAATAATCAACATATTTAAGTACACTCGTAAATATATGATAATAACCAATTGCCTTTACAACTGTAAGCAAAAGGTAAGTGAATTTAAAAAGATAAGCTAAATTACTAGTTACATCTATTATTTCTCCTACAATCATAAATATGGTAAAAATAATAGATGTAACTAGTAATTTAGCTTATCTTTTTAAATTCACTTACCTTTTGCTTACAGTTGTAAAGG
>JAILLM010000046.1 GCA_024693165.1 Bacilli bacterium
TTTAAAAAATGTTCAAAAAGGTTTAGAAAAAGATGTTAATAAATAAAGCAAAAGCTACTGTTATATTAATAAATATGCATACTACTCCAATAACAAATAATACTAAACCTATAATAAAGAATAATTTAGATAAAGAATTATTTTGATTAGTCTTTTGAACTACTACAGGTATAGTCTTTTCTTTAGCTTCAATATATTCATTAACATCTTTTTCTAAACCTTTTTGAACATTTTTTAAACTTTCAATAGATTCACCATAGAAGTGCTTATTTAATTCTTTTTCTTCATCAAATTCTTCAACATCTTCAAAAGAACTAACATTAATTTCTAATTTATTATATTTTTTAATCTTTTTAGAAATATCATCTAAAGTATCTTCATCAGGCTTATTCTTAAAGCATCTTTTTAAAGATTCATAATTACTTAATTGAACTTCAGAAATTCTATTATTTTGAATTACTTCTTTTAAACTAGATATTTTTTTATCAACTAATTTAGCATTCCTAATCATTTCAATGCTAGGAATCTTAGAATACTCAAATTCATATTTTTTCTTTTGATTATTCTTTTCCTTTAAATCTAAAACCATTTGCTTATAGTTTTTCCATTTTTCAACCAAAGCACCTAACCCAGCAGCTTCTTCATATTTCTTTTCAGCTTCATTTTTAAGTACTTGAGCAGAATTTAATTTATCATATAAATACTTATCTAAATTTTCTTTTTTAGACTCTTTTTCACTTATATCTAAATCTAAATTCTTTATAGATTCTTTTAATTCTTTAATTCTTTTTTCATTATTCTTAGTAGTATCTTTTATTCTCTTTTTAACTACTTCGATGTCAAATTCTTCACCAATGTTTTCAACATAATTATTAAGTTTTTTATTTATATCATCATCGGTTTCAATTGTAATTTTATCTGAATTAATTGAGATTAATCTTTCAAAACTATCTCTATTAATGCCAAATACTGTATTACCAGGAATATCACCTAAGCAAGAATTATCTTGAGTATTATTACAATACACATTCATTGTATCTTTAGTGTTGCTTTTAGAATCAAATGTTCTTTCAATTCTATATGTATTACCATTAAACTCAAACTCTATATTTCCACCATATATTCCACCTTTAAAAGGTAAATAATGTTTTCTATCTAAGAATTTAGCAGATGTACTTGTTACTTTATCTAATCCATAAAACATCGCTTTAATAAATGAAGATAAAGTTGATTTACCAAAACCATTATTTTCACAAATAGATGTTAAATCATCAAATTTTAAATTGTAATTGGAAAACTTACCATAATTATTAATATGTAGAGATAATAATTTCATTAGTCTATCTCCTTTCCATTTATAACTCTTAAACCTAAATTGATGATTTTTTGTTTTTGCTCATCTGTGTATTCACTATTAGATGCAGTACCTCTAATAAACTCTCCAATTAAAGAATTATCAGAATCATAATCTTCGACTTTAATCTCAAGTGATGTTTCATTTTTTACATCAATAAAGAAGAAATTTGCTTCAAGAAGACTTTTTATATCATCTTCTTCAAATTCAATATCCGCAGGTAATTCACCTTTTAAAGTAATTCTCAAAATATCTTTTTTATCAAAAGATTTAACTTCATCTTTTACCTTTTGAACAATATCATGCAAATCTTTAGCTCCAAATACATCGACATCAACATTATAAATATATCTACATGCAAAAGGCACAAATTCATAAGAAATCTTATCAGTTACATCTAGAACTACAAAACCTTTTTCGCCAAATTCATCAAAACCTCTACCCTCAAGACATCCAGGATAAACATAGATTCCTCTTTCATCAATTTTACCTTCACCAAATGAATGAATATGTCCTAAAGCGAGATAATCTATACCTTTATTCTTTAAATTATCTATTTTAATTTTATCTGTTCCAACAGTATTACTAACTTCTCCATGTAACATAACAATATTAGTCTTTTTACTATCTAAAATAATTTTAGAATAAAAAGATGATGCATTAGTTGAAGTAAGTTCAATTCCAGATATATCAATATCACCATAATTATATGTAGTTACAGATTCTTTGTTAAAAGTTTTTAAATTATCTATTTCTTCAACATAAGAACCAGCTTTATCATGATTACCATTTAAATACAAAAAATCGATATCAGGATTATCTTTAATAACCTTATAAAAATACTCTTTAACCTTAACAGTAGGCTTATCTGAATCAAATACATCACCAGATAAAAGAACTATTTTTATACCATTATCAACTGCATACTCAACCATTCTATCAAATGTAGATAACAATTCTTTTTTTCTTTTATCACTTATAGTTTTAGGAAACTTAGACTCAATCTTGGAACCTAAATGAATATCAGCAGCATGTAATATTTTCATAACTTCACTCTCCTTTAAATATATTTTTGAGTAATTTTATTAGCAATAACACTCAATATATAAGCACCAACAAATGCTAAAACAATTTTTATGATTGCAATCGGATTATGGAATACTTCTACTACATTTGTACCAATAAATACAATGAAATAAATCATACAAAACTTACCAATAATCATACTTGCTAAATACTTCCTAAAATTAATATTAGATAAACCACCACCAATATTAATTACAAATGAAGGTGTAAAAGGACAAGCAATGATTAATGATAATCCAGGCAAACTAATCTTATCAATTCCTTTACTGATAGATCTAACTATCTTGTATTTCGGATGTTTATCTAAATACTTAAAAACTTTTTCTTTAAAGACTCTTCTTGATAGCATAAAAACAAATGAACCACCTAAGATTGTTGCAGTTGAACTTAAAACGAATCCTAATAGTGTTCCAAATATTGTTATATTTACAATTACAAATGCTATTAAAGGAAGTATTGGAAAAATTGCTTCAACAAAAATTAGAAAGACACTAACAATTCCTCCAATTAAGCCTAAAGAATAAATAAAATTAATAACATCATTCAGTACTGCTTCCATCATTCATCACCATTTAATTATAACATAAAAAAGATGAAGAATTTTATTCTTCATCAAAGAAATCATCAAAGAATTCATCATCTGAGACATACTTATATGGATTTTCTTTAGGTTCCACTTTAGGTTCAACAGGTTTAGTTTGTTCAACCGGTTTTACAGTTATTGGTTCACTCTTAACCATTGAATCATAAGTCATTTGCTTAGTTGGATCAATAATACCTGTAAGTGGTTTATTAATTATTGGTTCACTAGGGAAACTAGGAGCTTTTGTTTCAGTATCAAGTGGATTTGTAAACATTGGTTTAGGTTCATGATTATCAACCTTAGGTTCAGTTGCTTTAGCACTTGATAATATTTCATTAAATGATGCAATATTAGATGCAGGTAACTTCTTATCATCAGGAGTTTCAATATCATCCTTAGGAATTGAAGGTAAATCTTTAGCCCCTTCAGTATTAAGTGGGTTAAGTTTATTTTCTTCATTAGCTTTCTTTTCAGCTTCTTCTTCAGCTTCAAGTTCTGCAATCTTAGCATCAATTTTCTTCATTAATTCTTCGATATTTATTCCTTGTGGTCTAGGTTGTTCTGGTCTAGAAGAAGGCATTCCGTCACCTCTCATCATATCTTCAAATGATGAAGGACCAGATGATTGTGGTCTTGAAGGCATTCCGCCTTGCATTCCAGCAGGCATTCCTGCAGGCATTCCATTAGGCATTCCGCCTCCCATAGCTCCTAGCATTCCAAGCGGCATTCCACCACCCATACCTGGGCCAAATGGAGATCCACCCATCATACCTTTTCCACCCATTTTATTATTAATTTTAGATTTCATTCTTAAATTAACAAATTCTTTAATTTGGAAAACTTGAATTGGTTTCTTTTCTCTAGTAAAGAATTCAGCCTCATCATATTTTTCGTCTCCCCAATTAATATTAAATGCTTGTTTAAATTTAGTTTTAAATGGATGCATTCTTGATCTTAATACAATAACTTCGTTCATTTGTAATTTTTGAAGATCTGCTACTGTAATTAATGGATGTGATTCACTCTTTTCATCCTTTTTACTCTTAACTTCACCACATAGTTTAGAAATTTCTTCAAGTGCTGAAAGTTCAGTAGTTAATAGATAAATTAAGTTACCACAGTTTGAACGAATAGTTTCAGCATCATCCTTACCATATACATCATTTAATTGAGCAAAGTTTTGGATAATGAATGTAAATCTTATTTGTCTTGAACGTGCAGCTGTAACCATTGTAGTTACGTCTTTAAGCGCTGGCATGTTGGCAAACTCATCTAGTAAGAAGTTTGTTCTTACTGGAAGAGGTCCACCATTAGCTTGAGCAACGTCAATTAATGTTTCATATGCTTGCTTAATAAAGATTGTAGCAAGTGCATGATATGTTGTTTTTTCATCGTGAATAATTATAAATACAGCAGTTGGCTTTTTACCAATACTAGCCATATCAAAATCACTATATGAAAGCATTTCTGATAAATTTTCACGAGATGCGAATACACGAATCTTTTGACGGAATGTAGAAAGAATACCACCTTTAGTTTCAGTTGGAGAGTTAATTGTATTTGATGCAAAAACATAAGCAGATGAATCTTCCCCCTTCATATTAAAGTATTCTTTAATATAAGTAGACCCTGCTCCAAGTTTATCTTCACCAACAGTAGTCATAACATTGATTGAACTAATATTACATTCTTCTTCTTTAGCATCTTGCATAAGTCCAAGTGCACAACCAGAGAAATAGTCTCCGGCACTATCTTGCCAGAATGGATCTTGGGCATCTTTATCTTTAACGATATTTTTACCAATATCATCTACTAATTCAATTGCTTTATCTACATTACCTTCTTTATATAATTTATAAGGAAGTGATAAAGGATTCCATGAATTACCTTGTGAAGGTTCACGGAAATTTAATACGATAATATCATAACCACGAGCCTTTAAATGATTTGTATGTCTTTTATACAACTCACCTTTAGGGTCAGTCATAATCATTGACTCTTTATGTTTCATTAAACTATAAATAAGTGGGTCAATTACGGCAGATGTTTTACCAGAACCAGTAATACCAATTACTAGTGTGTGGTTTTCACTATTATCTACCCACATTTTCTTACCATCATTAATTAAAACGGCACCTGCAGCTGGAGCATCAGGATCTTGTACTCCTACCTCTACCATTTTAAATCCTTTTTTCATTTCTTTTTCTTTTAACCATCTAGAATATCCTTTTGATTCTTTTTCACCAAAAGTTAGTCCAAATCCTGAATCACTTTCAAATATCTTTGATTCTACTGAAGTAAAAATAGCAACTTCAATACCAAAGAAAACTATAAGTGTAATTAAGAAATGAGGTCCAAATAATCCAGAGAATGGATTAAATGTGAATCCTTCTTCATTAATAACACTGAATAGATTTCCAATTAACCAAGAACAAAGGAAAAGTAAAAATATACTAAATGTTACAAAAATGACAAAATCTTTAGGTCGTACTCTAAATTTCACATTATCCCTTCTTTCACGTCATAGTATAATATATATTATATAAATAATCTATAAATATATTTTTCAAACATAAAAATGTTTACAAAAAATAATATACATCTCCAGTTAACTGGAAAGTCAATAACTTTTTAATACATTCTAGATGTTCTTAATACCTTTATTAAGATTAAAAGTACAAATATTAATATAATTATTCCAACAAATCCAAGAATACTATAAGCTATAAATCTTTTATACTTAGAAGTATCTGTTTTTTTAGTATCTTGAACTTTAGTAGTTGTAACTGCTGTTGGATCAGTTACTTTTAAAAGTATATTATATGTTCCATTACTTTCTTGTGTACTTAAACATTCAACACTATATTTACCAATACTATCAATTACTCCATCAACAACTACTGTTCCATATAAGAATAATACTTCATCACTATCTGGAAAATTCTTAATAGTTCTTTTAAAGTTTTTAGATTTATTTAAACTATAATCAATTACTCCATCTTCACCAACAGATGAATCAAATGTAACTAATAATTCAGTAACATTTTCTTTAATATTAGAATCTACAAGTGCTGTTATATTAAGAGTCTTTGCTGATGCTACCATTGGAAATAATAATAACATAATTGTAAATAATAAAACTTTTTTCATATTATTCCCCTTTAAATTCCTTTGTATGAGTAGAAACGCATAAATACATTTTGAGTATTATAAACACTTACCTTAATACCTGTTTTAGCAGAACTTGCATGTACCCATCTATTATTACCTAAGAAAATAGCTGTATGTCCTTCACCATTTGCTCTTCTAACACCAACATCACCTGGTTTCATTCCATCAAATGATACTTGATTAAACCATCCACCACTATTATTAAAGATATTAGCAGTTGTTCCAAATCCAGGGTTTGTTCCTAAACCAGTCCAATAAGCCCAGTTAACAAAGTTAGAGCAGTCTATTCCAGTCGAAGGTATTCCACCTAATCCAGGACCAGTTGCTTTTCCACCATATAAATAATTTAGACCTACTGCTGAAAGTGCAGCTCTAATAATACTCTTTCTTTGTTGAGATAAACTATCCCATCCAGGTATTTCAGAAATAATCTTTTGAATTTCTTCTTCTGATAATCTGTGTCCTTGGTATTCGTTATGGCCGCCTCCGCCGCCACCGGAACCTCCACCACTATCGTCTCCACCAGATTCACCTGGATCATCAGTATCAGCTTTTTCATCCCATTCATACTCATATGTATTTTCATATACTTGACTGGATGAAGTATCACTTTCATCTGCAAAGGCAGTTGCAACAATTGATAGTAACAATACACCCATAATTATTGGGAATAATAATGCTATTGCAGTAAGTACTAATCTTTTTATTAAAAACTTTTTAAGTTTGCCTTTACCTTGTTTAATTTTTTTAGCATTTTCTGCTAATGCTTTAACATCCATGTTTTTAGCAGCAACAACACCATCAATAACACCTTCGGCTGTATCTAATACACCAGCTTGTTCAGCTGCTTCTGCTGTCTTTTTTACTGCCGCATTCTTTTCTAAAGCATCGGAAACTCTTCTTCCAGTTTTAGAATTACTTACATCTTTGGCTGCTTTTGCTGCTTCGGCATTACCACCTGAAAAATAAGCTGCAGCTCCACCTGCAAAGGCACTTTGGAATCTAGATGTTGCAGATTGTTTAACTTTACCATCTTCACCAACTTCATAACCTGGTGCTACTTTGTCACCTGGTTTAAGTTCTGGTTCAGTTGGATTTCCATTTTCATCAACTTGTGGTTCTTTATCTACAACTTGTTCTCCTAATTGAGGAGTTTGTTTTCCATCATCACCTGCTATTTTATCAGTAACTTTATCAAGTACATTTGTACCTTGTTGAACACCTTGAGTAATAGCTTGTGTTTTTGGATTTCCACCACCAGCTGCTGGATTAGTTCCTTGAGGTAATGGATTATTACCAGGAACTTTTGGAGCTTCATTCATAATCATTACCTCCTTTCACTATATTTGTCCCATATATGATATCTTATAATTATTTATACCATTTGTACTTAATTTAAATTCAATTCCTTGATCAGTAACTATTATAACTGTTCCTTTTTCAACTTTGAATGAATCAACTTTACTTTGTAAAACTTTTGATGCTCTAAGTTTTGTTAATTTCTTAATTGCTTCATCTCTTGAAGCATAAGAATTTTTAGCTTTATCACTCATTAAATCATATAGTTTACCAGGATCATTACTCCACATTGTAACTAATTGTTTTAAATAGTATACAGCTAAATCATAATCATTTTTTTCAATAATTTTATATTCATTTGCTTCATAAGTTTTTATTATAGTTGGTACTTCTTCATAAGCACCAGGTTCATATATAATTGCTTCATCTCTCACATCTCTGATTGTATTATAAATTGTTAATCCAATAAATCCAAATACAACTACAAAGAACACAAGAAATAAAACTAAATTTTCTTTAAAGAAATTCTTCCATCCTTTATCCATTAGCCACCTCATTGTAATCGCTTTCTACGATTGGTCTAACACTAAAATGGAATTTTCCATCTAAGACTACTTTTAAATATTCTTTTTTAAGTTCTTCACCAGTAGCTTGATTTTTAACTACACCATCAACATAAAATGTCATTACACCTTTAACTGTTTTTTGATACATTTTATTTGGTTGAAAAGATAATAAATCACTACTTATAAATACATATTTATTTATATTATCTTTAGTAATATTATTACTATCTACATAATCTATTTCTAATATTTTTATTACTGAATCATAATCTTTCATATTAATAAAAGAATAATATTTTTCAATTGCTGCAGATACAGTTGAGTATCTACTAAAGTCATCAACAATTGAATACTTAGTATCACTTTTATCTTTATTATTAAAAAGATCACTTAAAGCATTTTTCATTGGGAAGAAGATGTTTATTATTACTACTATAACAATAAGAGCAATTGCACCTATTCCCCAATAACTTAATACTTTTTTCTCTTGTTGTGAAATATTTAGTTTACTAGCCATATTACCACCTATAATCCCCAAATATTATATCTCCACTTAGACATACCACTTATATTATATAAACCATATGCTTCTTGGTCTTCATCATTAGTTTTTAAACAAGATGATCCTGAACATCCACCAGCTCTTGCATTCGCACAAGCGCTTTCTACAGTAGATGCTCTAGCTGCATTTGAATAATATTGTTTAATATAATCAAAGTAATAGCATCCACCTGATGATGAATTTCCTTTTTCCCAATAAGCTCCGATATATCCATAGTGTCCGATTGTAAATAATTCAAGCGCACTATTATATTTTGTAACTATTCCAAGTTTTGATAAACCAACTAAACCAGTATCAAAACTATTATATTTAGTACATGCTTTGATTCCTTTACCATTTGCACATCCAATTCCCCAATAGTTATTGTATGAAGAATCTTGTTCATTTGGAGAGAATCCTTCAAGAATAGCTCTAACTACAGTAAACTCTGGATTCATATTATTATTCTTACCAGCATCGTAAATTTTACCTGCTTGTTGTGCAAAGAATCCAAGTCTCTTAGAATTGCATTTATTTTTATTACAATAATTAACAAGACCAGAGATAAATTCATCACGTGTTAATGAAGTTGTTCTCATTGAGAAGTCTCCACCAACAAATCCTGATGGTCTTGGAGTATTTCTTTTAATAATTGATAATGGATCAATAGCGTTATCTGTGCTATTGCCATCTTTTCTAATTTCAAAGTGAAGTGCTGCAGTTTTAGTTTTACCAGTCTTTCCTACTTTACCAATTAATTGTCCTCTTTGAACAGTAGCTCCAACTGTAACACTCGGATCTATTGAATGAAGTAATCCATATACAGTATAGTTTCCATCTGAATGACTTAGAATAATCATATTTCCATATCCACTATTACATGTGTAATCACCAACTGTACATCCACTCATAACAGTTATTACTTCACCTTTTTCAACTGCAACAACATTAGTTGTTCCTTCACTACCAGCGATATCAATACCACTATGAAATTCTTTTGATCCACTTATAGGATCAGTTCTATTACCGAAATTACTGATTACATTAGTACTTGCAGGAGTTCCATCAGCGTATGTTACACCGCCTCTTTCTTCAGTTGTATCACTACCAATTGGCCAATAATAAGATTGTCTATCTCCATATTCACTACCAGGTACTAAATTACTTTTTGGAGTAAAATCGCCATAAGAAATACCGATTCCTAAATTATCTAATATTTTAAGAATATCTTTAATAATCTTTAATCTGTCTGCTTGAATATAATCCATATATTTTAAATATTCTTCATCACCTTTTGCTTCAAGTGAATTTTCGCATACTTGTGATTTTAAGCAATCAACTCCAGTATAATTAAATACATCTTGGAAATAATATTGAAGATTTGCTTTTCCATCAAAATATGCATTTGTCTTTAAGAAGTCAAAATACATTTCATAACTTACACTTGGATCTTCATTATAAACATATCCAACTGATTCATATTTACCAGTATTAGCCCATGCCATACATTCATCATAGTGTTCATCCGTATCTTCGAACCCTAAGAATAATAGTTTTCCAAAGAATCCAACATCATGTTTCATTTTGCTTACGAAGTATTTCCAGAATCCCATATCATAGTTTTGTGTATCTGCACAAATTAATCCACCACTTGGAGCTTCATAAATTGTTGCATCACCTTCACACCACGATTCAGTAGAACCATCTGATCTTGTTGTAGTTTGAACCTCACCGGTTTTACCATAACATGTAGTTGTATAAGCAACCGCATTTCTGATTAAAACTTTTAATGTATCTGTTTCATTTGCGTAATAATTTGCAAATTCCTCGCTATAATTAGGTTCAACTTGTTCATCACTACCATCGGAATCATCACTATTAAATCCAAAGTATGGACTTGACCATTGATTATAGAAACTTGAATGATTGTTATTATTATTAACAATATATGGACTATTTCCAGTAGTTGGAGTTGCAAATTGTCCAAAGAACACAGTCCAAAGAATAACTTGATCATTAATTTCCAAACCTTTGTCTTGATATTTAGATAATAATTTATATAACTTATTATAGAACTTTTCTAATGTATTGCTCATTGTTTCAACACATTCATCTATTTTAGATTGTCCTTGTTCATTATATGAATTCTTACAATATTCTGTCCAATTTTCAAGATTATTTTCTTTCAATTTATCAAAATCAAATGTTGAATAATCTTTAGTTTGAGCATTTGCTGAACCGGTATACATATTAAATACTATAACTGAAAAAAGTGCTATTACTAAAACACCTTTTAATAATAGCATTAAACTTTTTTTAGTTACTTTTTTCATAATATCACCGCCTAATCTTATAGGCCGCCGCCTCCACCGAATGAATCTAATTCATCTTGTGTTAATACAACGTCTATTATCATTCTTCTTGATCCACATACGAATAATCCTCTACCTTGTGGATAAGTCTTGATACTTTCTTTTTCTGCATCATTTAAGTCTATTAATTTAGCTAAGTCTTCAACTGCTTGTTTCTTAAGACCCATTACTAAGTAGTAAGAAGCATTATCGAAGATTGCCTTACCTTGAGTAATAACTTGAGGTGATGCGAAATCTGTAGGTTGTTGTGTAATAATAATTGTTCCAGTGTTATATTTTCTTGCACGTCTTTGCATTTGTGCTAAGTATTCAGCACCAAGTTCATTATTACTTGATAATAATACATGTGCTTCATCAACATACATTATTGAGTTAACACTCTTATCAAGTGATAAACTCCATGCATATTTTAATATGTTAAAGAATAATGCATTTCTTGTATTTGCATCTCCGTTCATTAAATTCTTAATACTAAATACTATGAATTTAGAATCAGATGCGATTGTAGTATGACCATTGAAGTAATATCTTGCTTCATTAATAAATGGTCTTACTCTTAACTCTAATCTTTCCATTACATCTCTTTCACGAGTTGCTTCAGGCATAGATATTAATTTTCCTTTAACTGTAGTATATAAATCATCAAATGTTGGGAAATTTTCAGTTTTAACTTTTGAGAAATCAGTTTCATAATCTATACCAAATCTCTTATAAGTTTCTTGTAAAACTTCAGAAAACATTTGTAAAACATCATCTTCGATATCAGGAATATAATATTTCATGAATGCTCTTACTGATTGAAGTGCAGATGTAAGAATAGATGTACCACTCTTAGAATTCATATCTCCTTCTTCAGTATCAGCAACGATTTCAAGTGGGTTTATCATACCCCATGATCCACCTTTTCCTAAGTCTACGAATGAACCACCAAATTGTTTTGCCATTGACTCTAATTCACCTTCAGGGTCAATACAAATAATTTGATAATTATTTCTAATATGTCCACGTAATAATAACTTAGCAGTTGTTGATTTTCCTGAACCAGATGTACCTAGGATAATAATGTTTGCATTATTTCTATTAGGTTCTTTCTTAGTTTGATATAAGAATTGATTGAATAATACTACTCCACCAGATGAATCCATTCCAAGTAATGTACCCTTACCTGTATCTTTAATTGAATCAAATACATATGGATACATTGCAGCCATTGTTGGAGAAGGAATTGGAACACCAACACGTTCTTCAATGTCTTGCTTAGGGAATACTGGAATCATTGATTTAAGTATTTTTTCTTGTTCAAACATCATAGGAATAGCTCTCATTTGAAGTGATAATAAGAAGTTTCTAATTTGAACTTTTCTATTATCTAATTCTTCTTGTGAATCAGCTACTACCATTATATGTAATTGGAAATCAAATACTTTTGATTGTGATGATGCTAACATTGAAACGAAATTATCAAGTGATTCATAATCATTTCTAATTCTTTCTTTAAATGTTAAGTCATTTTCTTTTTGATACTCTTCTTTTAATTCTGCTACTTCTTTATTAATTGCTTTTTGCATAATTGCAAGTTCAATTGGAATATGTTTAACAACTACTTTTGCACCAGGAATTGATGAAATGTTACTTAAATATCCAGGACCAATTATTGAAGGATATTCAAGAACTGTATAGATTGTTGCAAATTTATCACCTATATTAAATTGATTAACTTTAAAGTTTAATCCTTTAGGTGCTATTTCACTTTTTAATGTACTCTTTGCCATTAGCTCATCACCGTTCCAAATTCTGTTTTAATTCCGTCGTTAAAGAAACTATCAAGAATTACTCTTGCATCATCATCTGTTATTTGACGGGCATTTAATTGAGCTTGAGCAAGCCCAGAAATCATATTTGCAATTCTCTTTTGTAATTGTTCAATATTTTTTGTAGGTCCTTTTATTAATATAAAGAATTCAGTATCAACAGAGTTATATTTAGGTCCGCTAAACTCTTCGCATTTTCTTATATCTTGTTGAATTAACTTTCTAATTTGTGGATCTTGTGCTTCATTATACATTATTTCAAGTTCTGACTTGAATAAGTTAATATCTACAGGTCTATCACAACAAATTAACCAGAATTCATCATGCATTGTATTATAAAAATCCATTAAAGCATTGATTACATAAGCTTGATTTTGAGTATCAGTAATAAAGATATTTTTAGGTTCAATACGTACACCTGTTACATATTGTTCTCCTCCCAAAAGTCCATCTCCTTTTACTTTGATATACCCATTTTTAATATCTACTATAGGTAACCAATCTTCTGTAAATTTTGCACTACTTGTTGTCGTTTTCTTCGCCATGTAGCATACACCAACCTCTCCATCTATATTTTCTTTGACTAGTAAAGTATGAATATACATTTACTGTGAATGTCCATAAGTTTCTATGATTTGGTATAGGAGACACCATTAAAGTTGTTATTAGTAATGGTGAAAGCCCTATAATTACTTGTGCTGGAGTATCAGTTCCTACAGCAAGTATTAAAACTCCAGTAAGAACCAATCCAACAACAAATATTATCAAATCGATAGGTTTAAACAAGCCAAATATCAACATAGATCTTTTTGTATTTGCCGGAATTAAATATTGTTGATTCATAATTCCATCTCCTTTTTATTCCTATATATAGTATTATTTTTTATCTGAACCAGGTTTAGAACCAAGGTTGTTAGTACTTCTGTTAGTAAAGAAACTTACTTCTGTACCAGCTAAACCACCCTTAATATTACTAATTGCTGTAGAAACATCATCTTGTGCTTTAGTTACGTCATGAATATAAGTAGATATTTGCTTATTAATTTTCTCTTGTTGATTAGCGTTTAATGAATTAAATTTATTAACAAATTTATCATCACTCATTAATTTCATAACTTGAGTAATATTATCATATTTTACATCTTTACCATCATTAAGACTTTTAAGGAAGTCATTAGCTTCTGCGAAATCCGTACTATTACCTATATCTTTCGAAGCTTTCTCAATTTTAGCCTTTAATCCAGGATACGCTCCAAGAGAATCCAAATAATGTGAATTTACATTTCTAAGTGAATTAGCATCATCTTGAATTCCTCTAGCACCCAATGTAGAAAAATGTTTATCAAGAGCGGCAACCTCTGCATCTCGAACGTATTTAGAACTTTTATTTTTAATTGCATCGTATAGTTTTTGTCTAGAATCAAATCCAATTTTATTACCATTAGCATCTAAGTGATCGTAAAGTTCTTCTCCAGCCCAAGTACCTGTCCATCTTTTATTTGTATCTTGTTTAGCTGAAGCTTTAGCATTTCTATCCCATATAGCTGTATCTGCTTTCGCATTTTTTCCAGCTTTATCAAATGCTTGAATAATACCATTTGAAGTTGTTTGATAATCTTTACCAGCTTGATATAAAAAGGAAGTTTCCAATCCATTAGTACGTCCATTATAAGCACCTTTAAAATCACCAAGTCTAGATTGTGAAAGATTATTTAAGAAGTCACTTTCCCAAACGCCCGAAGTAATTGAACGAATTAATCCATTTCCATTCTCTCTATTAGTTTTTATATCTTCAACAATTTGACCAAGTTCTTTTTTTCGGCTTAATCTTTCTTGTAAGTCTTTTCCAGCAGCATCATTAGATTGTTTCATTGCATTAGTCATAGATCCTCTTTGTAATCCATTAGCAAATCCTTGTTTTCCACCTACTTGTACACCTCTAAGTGCAGCTAATCCTTTATCATACCACTTAGCTTCTTCATTAGTTTTTACTTTATTAACAGCAGATTTGGCTCCTAATGCTGCACCAGCAATAGCACCGAATGGTTTTGATGCTTTAATAGCATTTCCTTTTTGGTAATCGATTGCTTCTTTAACCTTGCCAAATGACTTGGTAGGATTTAAGTCGATACCACTTAATAATCCTCCACCATTCTTTACTAAATCCATAAATAATTCTGGAATTTCTTTAGAAGCTCTTAATAAACCTATTACTAAAGCAAAGAATGTTACAGCTTTAAGCATTCCAGTTGCTGCTTCTTCACCACCTACTGTAGATTTGAATACAGACATTAAAGTTTCAATAAACGCTGGTAGTAATTTAATCATCAAAGCAATGAACGCCATTACAAATACTCTTACAAATATATCAATATATGTTTTAATGAAACGATCTTTCCATGTAGTATAAATTTTTTCATTTTTTGGAATTGTTCCCAAAAGAATTGGAACAGGAGCAATAAGTTGTAAGAATGCTAACTTAAATGCTCTCGTTGCAATATCTAATGTATAAGCAACTAAGAAGAATATTACTGCAACAGCACCAATTGGTGAGAAGTAATAATATTCCATATGATTTTCTTGGTAGACTTCATCAATTAATGGACTATTTGGAGCTAGAACCGAAGCTTTATTGCTATAACCTGCCGTGCTATCCGCATAATTCGTTATAGAACTTACTTCGTTAGGTTTAACTTCTTGCCAACTACTCTTTTCCAAGCCGCCTTGATATAGTATCCAGTAGTAATAATCACACGTTGATGTTTTATTTGCTTCATCAGTTATCCACGTATAAACTGCACCTACTGCAGCACCAATTGGACCTGCAATAATTAATCCTAGACCAGCATTTCTAAAAGTTCTTGCTAGTGTATCTTGAGACATATAACCATCATCACCAATACTACTCATTGCATCATTATATTTTGAACAAGCAGTTGATGGCGAAGTTAACGTTCCATCGGAATTATAAAAGTCTGAATATTGCGTTCCAACCGGATGAAATACCGAAATAAATAGCATAGATGCCATCGTGTTACCACTTTCAATAACATCACTAGAGCTACTCGCACCTTCTCCTAACACAATATTCCAAATCAAATTATCACTAACTAATACATGATATTGAATTATTGATAAATAATGGAAAATTAACGGAGCTAAGATTGTTAAAATAATACTCTTAACAATGTTAGTAACTAGTTTTTTAGATTCCTTCAATCCTTTATCCGGATCTATAACAAATAAAATGATTTGGTATGCAAGTATAAACATTACAACAATACCAATTACACTATAAATTCTCTTTGTAAATGCTTGATAAATTTCCATGGTTTTATCAGTACCTGATGTGAAACCACCAAATAAGTCAAAAGTACCAATAATTAAAAATACTTTATATAAAAATCCCATAAGAGAATATAAAACATTATCAATTACATAAATAAAAATTCTATTAAAAGAATCCCAGAAAAAATTACCAATCCAATCTGTAATTGCCATAATTTTACCTTCTTTCTGTAAAATCTCTCTCTTTAATTATAATTTATACAAAAAAAATAATCAATTGAATAAACTGATTATTTCATTAATTGTTTAACTTTTTTATAGATTTCTTCGCTTATTTCACCTGGAGTTTTAATGTTTTCAAAAGAAACGTCTTCAGCTTTGTTTTGAACGCACTCAATACATTCAAAATTATACTTTTCAACAAGTTCTAAATATGCCTTTTCACAGTTTTCTAAGTATGCTACATTTTTTTCATTTTCATCTAATTTTTCTTCTCTTTTAGATTTTAATAAATTGATGTATGGAGTTGGCATGTGTAAGAATAATTTAACTGTACTATCTGGCAATTCTAATTTATTAGTTTCTAAATCATAAAGCCAATCATACATTTCAGATCTTTCTTCTTTTGTTTTTAACTTGCCTGCTTGATGCGCCATATTCGAATAAAAATATCTATCCAAAATTAGATTAGTTCCTTCATCAACCTTTTTATTAATATAATCCAAATTATAAAGTCTATCTGCTGCATAATAAAGCGATGCTACTTTAGCAGGTACATTTGGAGCTGTTTCGGGAAACCATCCTTTACTTAAGTTTTCTCCTAATTCATATAAAACTTTATCAATAATACTTGGATCTATATCATTTAATTTTTCTTTTAAAGATTCACTTTCTTTTTCGACTAATTCATGAGCTAAATAAGGTTTCCCTAAGAATGATAAACCTACGATTTTACCAGTCGGAGAAGCATAATTAGGAAAAGAAAAATATTCACATTTAATATTTTCTTTATTTAATCTTTCAATCAAAAGTTTACTTTGAGTTTCTTTTCCAGAACAGTCAGTTCCTTCGATAACTATAAGTTTCCCTTTCATTATTTAACCCTCTTTCTAATTTTTATACCCTTTTTAGCTAAGCATTTTCTACACAAAGATGTATAATTACCATCACCAACTAAAACATCACTGTCTTTAACACCTTCATAATATGTATAAATAGATGGTTTATTACATTCGACACAAAAACCTTTAATTACTTCAACATTTTCTGATACTGCCATAATATTAGGCATTAGTCCAAATGGTTTTTGTTCACTAGTCATATTTAAACCGCCAATATAAAAATCAATATCATAATTAACACTTAAATCTGTTAAAACATCAACACTACCCTTTAAAAACTGTGCTTCATCAATAAAAATAGTACTTACATGCTTACCATTTTTTTCTCTATCTTCAATATAATCATAAATTTCTTCTAAGTATTCAATATAATAAGCAGGAATAGTTAAATCACTATTTTTTGATTTAATATAATTTTCATCTCTAGTATCATTTTTAGGTTTAAAAGCCATAACAATATCTTTATTCCAAATCTTACTATATATGTTTATTAACGAGTCACTTTTGCCAGAAAACATAGGACCCACATATGTATTTATCATCTATTACCACCCTAAAAATAATTATATCAAAAAAGTTTAAATTTAAAAGAAAAAAGATACTTTGCTAAGTATCTTTTATGCGATTAAAATTTTAGTAGTTTTATCAAAGCATTTAATTCCAACTTGGTTGTTAGATTCGTATGCTTCGATAGCTTCAGTACCTTTGAAAGTTTCTGGTTCATTTGCAATATCAGTTAAATCAAATGAAATAAGTATTCCTTCATCAGTTAAACCAATTAAATAATTCTTATTTGTTGTTTTAACATCAAATACATCTACAAATTCAGCACCAGTATATTTAATTCCTTTTAAGTTAGATCCAGGGATTTCTACTGTATTCTTAGTATCATCTGTTGATACAAAGTATAAAGCATTATCTTCTCCTAGAACTGCTTGTAAATAATTAATAACTTGTCCGCCTTCAGCTTGTGCTTTTAATGGAATAGTTTTAGAACCAACTTTAGTTTTAGTTTCTTCTAAATAATCTTGATAAGTTCCTTTTTCTGTTGTTACAAGTCCTGGAGTCTTATCTAATGGTTGTACATCTGGAGTTTTACCTTGAATCCATAATACTATTCCACCAGCGATTACAGCAAGTACGATAATTACAATTAAGATAATAATAATTGAATCTACTTGTTCACTCTTACTCTTTTTTGATACTTTCTTTTTAGTTTCTGCCATATAAACAACCTCCTACATTAATAAAAGTATAACACCTAAGCAAATAAAAAAAAACACTTATAAAAGTGTTTTTTAATTAAATCTTAAATTATTTGCTTAATGCTTCAACTAATTCAGCTTTTTTCATGTTAGCTGCATCTTTAATTCCGTTAGCTTCAGCCATTTCTCTTAATTCAGCAACTTTTAATGAGTTTAAATCAGTAGCTTCTACTTCAGCTTCTGGAGCAGCAGCTTTAACTTCTTTATTAGCTTTAGCTACTTCAGTTTTAGCAACTTTACCAGCTAATGCATCTTTAGCAATATTTACATATGAAGTAAATAATTTAGCATTATCGATAGCTACTTCAGAAAGCATCTTTCTATTGATAATAACACCAGCTTTAGTTAAACCATTGATAAATCTTGAGTAAGAAATATCGTTCATTCTACAAGCAGCATTAATTCTTGTAATCCATAATTTTCTGAAGTTTCTCTTATTCATCTTTCTGTCTCTATATGCATAATGTCCTGAATGCATTAATTGTTCTTGAGCAGTTTTGAATAATCTGTGTTTAGAACCAAAATAACCTTTAGCTCTTTTTAATACTTTTCTACGTCTATTCTTTGCAACGTTTCCGCCTTTAACTCTTGTCATTTATTTCACCCTTAATAGATTAGATAACTTTCTTAAGTCTCTTTGCTATTCCTTTCGCTAATTGTCCTTTATTTCTTCTTTGTCTTACTTGTTTAGAAGAATCTTTTGCAGTTTTATGAGTACTACCACTCTTCATGTAAGTTAATTTTCCACTTTTGTGTTTCTTTAAAACTTTTTTAGTTGCACTATGAGTTTTTTGTTTAATTTTTGCCATATTCTTTATCCTCCTTAATTAATTACTTTTAGGTGCAAGTAACATAGTCATATTTCTACCATCTAATTTTGGTTTACTTTCAACTGTTGATACTTCACTTAGTGTTTCAGCAAATCTATTTAATACATCTTCACCAATTTCAGTATGAGCCATTTCTCTACCTCTAAAACGAATAGATACTTTTATCTTATGTCCTTTTTCTAAGTAATCACGAGCATTCTTAGCTTTAGTATTAAAGTCTCCGATATCAATCTTCGCTGATAATCTATATTCCTTTAATTCTTTAATAGCAGCATTTTGTTTTTTTAATGCTTCTTTTTGCTTTTTGTTCTTTTCATACTTAAATCTGTTGTAGTCCATAATTTTAGCTACTGGTCTTTCATTACCTGGGTTCATTAGAACTAAATCTAAACCTGCAGCATTTGCAATTTGCTTTGCAAAGTCTAATGGTTTTGTACCCATTTGTTCTCCGTTAGGACCAATAAGCATTACTTCTCCTACTCTGATTTGATCATTAATTGGTAAATCATTATCTTTTTTATTATTGAAATTTGCTATGTTAAACACCTCCACTTTATTTTAACTTAACATAATAAAAAGTGAATACAACGTATCCACTTTAATCCCATTATAAAAATTCGTAAAATATAATATTTTTCAAATTATTTAATTGGCATTGACCCAGCATTATTCACGGCTCGGGTGGATGTGGATACATCTCTTTCCTTTTTAGAACAATTTGATTATATCATGTTTTAACTGTTTGTCAACCAAAATTGGTTATTTTCTTATAACTTTTACTAATCCTGCTTCAATTTCTTCTAAAGCTCTACCAATTTCTTTTTTACAAACATATTCATTTTGTTTCTTTTGTAAATATCCGTTTTCAATGATTTGTTTACTTCTTTGAGAAACAGCATGAATTAAGATATATTTTGAATCAATAGTATTTAGTATTTTATCAACAGATGGATAAATCATTTTAATCACTCCCTACAATAATAATATACTATAATACATTTTCTATAAAAAGTTTTTTTACAATCATTTTACACGTCTTTTTTTAACTTGTTTTTTTACTGTTTTTTTAGTCTCTTTATTCTCTTTAAAAGTCTTAACAAACATAAGAACTATTCCTAGTATTATAAACGCTATTCCTATACCAAAGAAGAATAAAATTATCTTTGCTTGTTCATAGATAAATGATTTATTTGGATTATCTATCTTGTAATATACAGTAGTACGATCTCCAATATTAAGTCCTGAATCTATAAAATGAATTTTACTTTTAAATGTAGCATCATCAGTTGAATAACTGATAGTTGTAATTCCTTTATCTAAATCTATTTCTTCAACCGTTCCATAAACTGGTTCACTCTTTAAATAGATTTCATAATATGCATAGCCATATATACCAAAAGATAAAGTAAACATAAATCCAATTATTAAAGATGCTACGATTGCATATCTTAATGTTAAATTTTGAATCATTTAAATCACTTCTATTTCTATAGCTACAACTCCATATTTAACAGTATCTTCAAATGAATAATACTTTCTCATATCTGATGGAGATGCAACATCTGCTTCTTCATAACCAATAGATATTTTATCATGATGTTTATATAATTCTTCAAAATTTTTATAAATATATAGATTTTTAACTCTTACATCTAGTTTTTCATTAGTCTTTCTATTATCAAAAGTAATAATATCTCCGACTTTTAATTCTCTACGTTTTTCATCATTAAGTCTTACTTCGATTGTTTTAGTTCCTGCTTTAATTTTTTCAAAATAATAATTATCTAAGTGCATTCTCATAATTTCTATTCTCCTATTATATTAATAATTTCATTAGTTATTTCTTCAACTGATTTAGAGTCAGTATCTATTTCAATTAATTTATTACCTTTTCTAATATTACCTTTTAAATCCCACATGTCACGACTTGCGATTTCTTCTTTTGTTGAGTGCATTCTTTCTAGTCTTTTATCTTCAGATGCAGTTAAATAAAAGGAAAAGTCTGCATTTGGAAATCTTACATTAACATCTCTACCATCTATGATAGTTCTATCAGTAATCATATTCTTTTCAATTGAATCTACGATATTTTGTATTTCTTTAATATTTGCTATCTTAGCAGATAAGACATTATTTTCTGGAGTTTTTAGATAACTTGTAATATCTTCATCATTTAAATAAACTGTTTTTCCGACCCTTTTTATCTTTAGATTTTTAAGTACTTCATAATCTATATTATCTAAATCAATATTATTAACAGTTAAGAAATGTGCGATTGATCTAAAATAATCTCCTGATGAAATACTTGTACAATTTAATTTATCTGCCAACATGCTAGCAACTGAACTTTTACCAGTTCCGCTTAAACCATCTAAAGTTATTAACATAAACACCATCCTTTAGATGATTATAACACTAAATAAAAAAAGTTAACAATTGTTAACTTTTAAATACTTGCAATAACTAAAATTATAAATAGATAAAGAAGGTATATTAGATTCCATTTCTTCAAATTCATTATGATACCAACTTTCCTACTATTACTAAGAATTTATGCTTATATTTATAATACTCTTTTAAAGTAGAACATGTTTGAAGAATAATAATTTCATCATCTTCACTTATTTCTACCCCAGTATCATAAAATGATTTATTTTTAAGTTTAGTTATATGTTTATACCATTCAGTGTTGTTTTTGAAATCTAAATTGTAATAATCAAAATCTTTATATTCAACATATACTGAGAATATTTCATATTTCTTAGTTTCATCCTTAAGTGTTAAATTTAAATATTTATGTTCTTTATAATAGTCTTCATCATAGTAGTTTTCTAAGATCTTAAAAGGCATTTCTTTATATTTAGAATTATGACCAAAGATAAGAGTCTTCTTAGTATTATTAAGATCAATTCTATAATCAACAAATGGAGTACCTAATCCATCATTCTTTTTATATGCATTTCTATATAAATAATATTTATTATCACTTGATTGCATTACTAAAGAATTATAGTCTGTGTTATCTATAGATAAAACTGCCTTAATGTCTTCATTATCATATTCTTTTTGTAAATCTTCTACTACATTAGTTGTTGGTTCATCTACATTAGCTATTATATTTTCATGAATATAATAAGTTTTATGAGATGGTGTCCATAGACTAGTTACAATATAAATATTTAGAAAAAGCACAACAAGTACAAATAAACTTGTATAAACTATCTTTTTCATAACTTTCCCTCACTTAATTGAGAGTTATTCTAGTACTTTTGAGATTTTATGTCAAATTAAAAGAGACATTAGTCTCTTCTTTTTCCAAATAATTCAAGTAATCTAATAAATATATTTATAAAGTCTAAGTATAATTGGAAAGCACAATAAATTGCTGCCTTTTCTTCTCCGACTTCTCTTGAAAGTGGTTCAACTACTTTTAAGTCATAAATGATGTATCCTAGGAATATTACAATAGCAATACAAGATACTAATATACTTAAATTATCTGAATGAATAAATAACATATTAATAATTGGAACTAAGATAACTCCAATAAGAGCAACAAATAGAATTGTTCCAAGTTTTGTAATATCTACATCTAAGAATTTTCCTAAGAATGCAATTAAACCAAATACAAATGCAGTTACAAAGAATATCATTATTACACTACTTAATTCAAATACATAAAGTAAGAATGCAATATCAATACCAGTTATTAAAGAATATCCTAAGAATAATCCAACTGCTCCTCCATAACTTAACTTTCTAATAAATGCACTTAATGCAATACAAATTCCAAATTGAACAATAATTGGTAAGTATAATCCTAATGGATTACTGATTAGTGCCATCATAGCACTTTTACTTGATGCGATAGCGATACCTGCAATAAATGTTACAAGTAAACCAATTGCTAACCATCTAAATGTGTCAGAATATAACTTTTTCATTTTTACCTCTTCTTCTTTAATTTTCTTACTAGATTATCATTCTTGATTATTCTTCTTACAAAGCTAGTAGAATCTTCAGAAGGAAGAAATGGATCTCTTTTAATATAAGTACTTAAATAATCATTTTCGTAAGAAATTCCATCATAATGTGATTCATATGTATTTTCAACTACATAATCTTCACTTGCCTCTTCACTTTTAAAACTATTTCTATAATCAATATAATCAGCACCAAGAATTAATGCTCCAGCTAGGATTAATAAACCTAAATCCTTGTTTTTTCTTAATCTTCCATATTTCTTTGATGAGAATACTTTTGATTCATCTTTCATACCAAAACCCTCCCAAAGGTATTATAGCAAATAATTGATAAAACTTTAAGATATTAGAAGTTATTTATTATGTTGTTAACATATTCATATGCTTTTTCTGTACATTTACTTGGATTCTTATATATATAGTATAAAGTTTCTGCAAAAAATTCTTGTTCATCTCTTACACATGAAGAATTAACTATACCTGATTTAAAGATATTAACTTCTTCAGCATATATTTTCTTAAATTCTTTTGAGTCACTAGTAAAGTCTTTCATATAATCTACGAAATGTCCAAACTCATGAATAGTTGATTCCTTGATAGCAACATCTCTTGCTTCAATTAAAATTGTTTTATCACTATAAAGAGTTGCTCCTTGAACACTTTTATATTTTCCATTAAATACAGTTTTAGCTATATTTTCATCAGTTACATATATATGCCAACCAGAATTTTTAAATCTAGTTAATGCTTTTGATGGTAGTTTATTTAATTCAGTATTTAAAAGGTTTAAATAACGTTGATCTACATTACCCTTGATTTCTCCGATTCCAGTTACTTCAGTCTTTGTAACTAATGCTTTAGTTGTTGTAATAGTTGTAGTTGTTGTTTCAACAGTTGTAGTTACTTCTTCAGTTGTAGTTGTTGGTTCTTCAGGCATAGTTAAAACTGTTGTTACATCACTAGTATCAACATAAGCAAGCAATTCTTTAGTTTCGATATCTTTCTTATTCATTAAGGATAAACTAAATACAAAAGTAAGTATAACAAATACTAAAATACTTATCCCCATGATTTTTCTTTTCATAACCAAATTCCCCTTTGATTGGTGCCTATTCTAGTTCTTTTTACATTATTTGTCAAAATTTACAGTTTCATAATTAGTAGTAAACTTTATTTTTTAAAGAAATTGTGTTATAGTCTTACCGAAGAAACCGAAAGGAGTGATATATTTTATGGAATTAGACCCGAATTATTTACAGAATTATCATTTAGAAAATATCACTTTTGGAGGTTTATATGGAAGAAAAAATTAGAGAGCTTTTAGACTCTAAAAACTATAAAGTACTTAAAGTTGAATTATCTGAAATGAATAACTCTGATATTGCTGAGTTATTTAGTGAATTTGAAACAAAAGAAATCATCTCTCTATTTAGACTATTAAAGAAAGATGATGCAGTTGAAGTATTTGCTTTACTTGATCCATCTATTTCAACTGATATGTTAAATTATTTATCAGATAAAGAAGCTGTAACATTAATTGAAGAAATGGCATCAGATGATGCGGCAGACGTTCTTGAGGAAATGCCTGCAAATATTGTAGATAAATTATTAAAGAAATGTAATCCAGATACAAGAAAAGATATAAATAAACTACTTAATTATAAAGAAGATTCAGCTGGTTCATTAATGACAGTTGAATATGCTGAATTAAAAAATGATATAAGTGTTGATTCAGCTATTAAGCAATTAAAGAAACGTGTAGATGATTACGAAACAATTGATAATGTATTTATCGTAGATAATCAAAGAAGATTACTTGGATTTGTTGAACTTAAAGATTTATTATTTGCTGATAGAGATGATTCAATTTCATCTATTGTTCAAGAAATTGAAACTTATGCAGTTACTTCAATGGACCAAGAGGAAGTTGCTGAAAACTTCAAGAAATACGATATCAATGTCATGCCAGTAGTTGATTTAGAAAAACGTTTAGTCGGTATCATTACAATCGACGACGTTGTCGATGTATTAGAAGAAGAAGCAACTGAGGATATCAAAAAGATGGCTGCCATCATACCTATTGATAAGCCATATGATAAGATTTCTACATTTGAAATATTTAAATCTCGAATTCCTTGGTTACTTTTATTAATGGTATCTGCAACATTTACTGGTGGAATTATTCAATCATTTGAAGATAAACTTGCAGCTTGTGCAGTTTTAACTGCATTCATTCCAATGATTATGGATACTGGTGGTAATGCTGGTGGACAAGCATCTGTTTCAATCATCCGTGCATTATCACTTAATCAAATTGAATTTAAAGATATATTTAAAGTAGTATTTAAAGAATTTAGAGTTGCATTCCTTTGCTCAATTGTATTAGCAGTTTGTAACTTTGTTAAATTATTATTAATTGATAAGGTTTCTGTGACGGTGGCTGCTGCAGTATGTATAACTTTAGCTATTACAGTAGTTATAGCAAAATTCGTTGGATCAATCTTACCAATGGGTGCTAAAAGACTAGGTTTCGACCCTGCAGTTATGGCTTCCCCATTTATTACAACAATCGTTGATGCTTTAGCTTTACTTGTTTACTTTAAAGTAGCAGTATCAATTTTAGGACTATAAAAAACTGATAACTTATTTGTTACCAGTTTTTTCATGTATTAATCTAGCAAGATAGATAAATGGTGTATCAAATATTGCAAGTATTAATCCTAATACAAATGTAGAAAGAATTACACTTACTAAAGTTTGAACATCAAAGATTCCTGCGAATGCAAATACATTAAACAGAATTGAATTTAATAATTGTGAGCAAATTGTTGAACCATTATTTCTCATCCATAATTTATCGTGTCTTGTTTTTGAAGTTGTAGTTAAATCCCAAATCTTATGATACATAAAGATATCAAAGAATTGAACAATTATATATGCACCTAGGGATGCAACACAAATTCTTGGAACATTAGATACAACTGTTTTTAATGCATCACTAATTGTATCATTTGCAGATGGCACAAATAGAACTGCGATATTTGTAATAATAATCATACAAATAGATGCAAATACTCCAATTCTTACACATGTTTTACTATCTTCTTTTGAAAAACATTCACTCATAATATCAGTTGCTAAAAATGTTGATGAAAATAAAACATTACCTAAAGTCATTTCTACACCAAAGGCATCAATTAGTTTATTTACTTCTAGATTAGCAAATACTGTTCCAATAATAATCCAAGTAAATAAACCAGTTTTTCCAAATCTTTTAAATGCAATTATTAATAAACCATAATAAATAATAATAGTTATTACTAATAATATGCTATTCATTATGATCCTCCTCAATACTTATTTTATAAATGTCACTGATATCTATTTTAACATCATTTACTACTATTTGTTGTTTATATTTATCAAGCTTTTTAACTATTCCATCAAGTGTGTAATACTTACCTCCACTTTTTTTATTGTCTTTAACAAAATAAGTAATAGTTACATTACAATTTTTCTTTTCACTTATTTCTACTAATACATCATTAATAGTAAGCATTTCTTCTTCAGTAAGTTCATGTTTTTTAGTAGTTCTTCTTCCTGTTTCTGAAACTTGTTCTTCATAACCAGTAAGAGCAGCGAAGGGTGCAAATTGAGCAGAGCGTGCATACATAGACATTCTTGGATGATGTTTAGGATCAGGATGAGGTAAATTTATAATATCTTCATAGTTATCCACGATGACCACCTACTTGTCCATTTCTATCTCTCATAGTTCCACCTTCTTCAAAGTTCATTCCTTTAAGAATTGCATTCTTACCATATCTAGATTTAATTTCTACGATTGCCTTTTGAAGTTCTTTATCTTTTTCTTCCCTTTTACGATTTTCTTTTCTAATACTCTCTTCTTTTTCATAATTTGAATAAAGAGAAATTTGTTCAAAATGAACTGGTTCAACATTCTTAGATTCTTCTACTAAATTACATGCGCATATATTTATTCTTCTAACCAAAAGTAATGGATTAGCTATCCTATTAAATAAATCTATTATTGATTCACAAAGAATAGATGAATTATTAGTTCTATGATCTATATGAACTGTTCCATGCGAGTGTTTAGGAATTAATCTTCCATAAAAATCTTTAACTACTGGTCCACTATAAGCTTTATATATTTTAGGATTAGTTAGATTATCAATATCATATCCAAGTGTAAGTGTTAAATCACTTGTTACAAAACCTTTTTCAGTTAAATCACATGCAAGTGAATCCATCATTTCTCTAACTATTAATCTTGCTTTTGCATAAGTGTATGGACAGTGTAATACTTGTCCTGAAGATAAACTATTAGTACTTGGAGTATATGATTTAACATCTTTAATAGTACATGGTTCATAACCCCAAGCATGATCTATTATTAACTCAGCATTTACTCCAAATAACTTATAAAGATAGTCTTCATTATTAAGTGACATTCTAGCTACATCACCTAAAGTATGCATTCCATTCATCTCTAGTTTTCTTGCAATACCTCCACCTATTCTCCAAATATCAGTCATTGGTTTATGATTCCAAAGTTTTCTTCTGAAGCTCATTTCATCTAGTTCTGCAATTCTTACTCCATACTCATCAGCTTCAGTATGTTTAGCAACAACATCCATTGCAACTTTAGCTAAAAACATATTAGTTCCTATTCCTGCTGTTGCAGTTATACCTGTAGTTTTTAATACATCTTGAATAATCATTGTAGTTAATTCTTTTGGAGTCTTTTTATATAATTTTAAATAATTAGTTATATCGCAAAATACTTCATCTATTGAATAAACATATATATCTTCTTTAGATAAATATTTTAAATATACTTTATATATATTAGTACTATAAGTCATATACTTTCTCATTTGAGGAGGAGCTGTTATATAACTTAGTTTTAAATTATTATCGTTCTTTAATTCACTATCTAAGAATGACTCACCTAAAAACTTTTTATTATCAGTTTTTGATAGTCTATTTGAATTAATTTGCTTTACTTTTTCTACTACTTCAAAGAGTCTTGCTCTACCTGGAATACCATATTGTTTTAAACTTGGAGAAACTGCTAAACATATTGTTTTTTCTGTACGTGAAGCATCAGCTACAACTAAGTTTGTATTAAGTGGATCAAGACCTCTTTCTCTACATTCTACTGAGGCATAAAAACTTTTTAAATCTATACACATATATATTTTTTTCATCTTATACCTCCTATAAATATAATACCAAACATTTGTTCTTTTCTCAATTAAAATTGTAAATTATAAACATTAATATTTTAATAAAAAATAAATATGATAAAATTATATTAAGGTAGTGAGTTTATGATTATATTTACACAATGTGTATTAGTATTTATTGGCTTCTTTTTACTGTGTAAAGGAGCTGACCTTTTAATAGATGGTGCTTCATCATTAGCACTCAGTTTTAAATTACCTAAATTACTTATAGGTTTAACTATTGTTGCTTTTGGTACTTCTTTACCAGAACTTGCTGTAGCTTTTAAATCTATCTATTCAGGAGTTCCTGATATTGCATTTGGTAATACTATTGGTAGTGGAATAATGAATATTTTACTTATCTTAGGTTTAGCTTCAATTATAAGACCTATAAAAGTAAAAGAACAAACAATATATGCAGAACTTCCAATTCTATTACTTATTACTTTAACTTTTACTACTCTATTATGTGATGTATTCTTAGGTAATGGTAAAATAAATGTATTTTCAAGATCAGATGCAATCGTAGTTATACTTGTATTCTTTGTATTTATAAATTATTTATTAAGACAATCTGCTAGAAAAAAAGAAAAAGTTAGAGGTAAACCTGAATACAGAATATTCACTTCATTCTTACTTATGGTAATTGGATTAATATCATTAATAGTTGGTAGTGATTTAGTAGTAGATTCAGTTGAATATATTGCAAGAGATTTTGGTATTAGTGATAGAATTATTTCATTAACAGTTGTTACTTTTGGTACTTCTTTACCTGAAATAATTACTGCAATCATTGGTTCAAGAAGAAATGAACAAGAATTAATCTTAGGTAATATACTTGGTAGTAATATATTTAATATATGTATAGTACTTGGTATTCCTATCCTATTATTTGGTAATGTATCAAATGTAACAATTAATCTATTAGATATAGTAATGGATATATTA
>JAILLM010000060.1 GCA_024693165.1 Bacilli bacterium
ACAAATTTACTGGTATAAATTCAAAAATCGAAAACTTAAACTATTCGTATTCAAATATAACTGAATACTATAAATGTCCATTTAGATTCTTATGTTCAAAAATATATAAAATTGATGAATATGAAAGTACATTTGATTCATTTATAGGAAGTTTATTTCATAAAGTGCTTGAAGAATGTATAGATTCAAATAAAGATGTAGATACAATTTATGATGAATATATAAATGAACATAAAAATGATATTGAATTTAAAAACTATAATAAATTCTTTATTGAAAAACTTAGACCAGAAATGCATACTGTTGTAAATCTAATCAACAAACAATATGAATTTATTAACAAAACAAGCGAAACTCATGAAGCAAAAATTGAAAAACATGCATCTGAATTAAATATACACACGAAAATCGATGCTGTTATTAAAGGTTTTGTTGATAAGATTCTATATATTAACGATAATGTTATAATCATTGATTACAAAACCGGTTCTAGTGACAAAATAACAAAAGAAAGATTTGAATATGGTTTAACTGTTCAATTACCAATTTATATGTATCTTTTAGAAACTATAAATCCTAATCTAAATGTTGCTGGTATCTATCTTCAAAAAATATTAAATTTATCTATTAAAAAAGATAAAAAGAAAACCGAAGAAGAATTAAAACTAGAAAACTTAAAACTTCAAGGATTAACCTTAAATGATGAAGGAATCTTACCTGATATTGACTCAGAATATGAATCATCAAAAATTATACAATCATTAAAAGTTACAAAAACAACCGGGGAATTAAAAGGTCAACTATATTCATATGAAGATAAAGAAGACTTTAAACAAAAAATAAAAAAAATAATAACTGATTGTATTAATAATGTATATGATGCGAAATTTCCAATTAGTCCATATAAAATAGATAAAGACACAGGATGTTCTTATTGTAGTTTTAAAGATATATGTTTTAAAAATGAGAATCAATACAAAATAATTAAAATAGAAAAAGAAAGCAAGGAAGGTGAACAATAATGGGTGCAACAAAACAACAAGAAGCTGCAATATTTGCACATGATAACAACGTTATTGTTTCTGCCGGTGCTGGTTCTGGAAAAACATTCGTACTTAAAGAAAGAGTACTAGATAAAGTTAAAAACAAAGGCAAAAAAATAGATGAAATGATTATTCTTACCTTCACAAATAATGCTGCCGCAGAAATGAAAGAAAGAATAAGAAAAATCTTAAAAGAAAATGGTGAATCAGAAGCAGAATATGTAGATTCGGCATACATAACTACATTCGACTCTTTCGCAGGCTCTCTTGTAAAAAAATATAATTATCTATTAAATATATCAAAAGATTTCTCAATTATAGACGCATCAATTATAGGTATAGAATTAAAAAATAAACTAAATGATATCTTAGAAGAAAAATACGCAAATCCTACAGAAAGTTTTAAAAAACTTATTAATGATTACTGTACTAAAAATGATAAATCATTAAGAGATGCAATTATAAATGTATATAATGGTTTAGGTAATATTATAAATAAAGATGAATTCTTAGATACATATGTAGATAAATTTTATAATGAAGCATATATAGATTCTAGACTAAATCAATACGTTACATATATTTTTAATATAAAAGAAAAAATCGAAGAATTAGAAGATTCAGTTCTTGATTCTATACTTTCAGATAACGCTTCAGAAAAAGCAATTCAAAGTTTAGAACTATCAAGATCTATTACAACTCTTGAAGAACTAATTGATAATATAAATTTAATCTTTATACCTCCAAATAACTTTGGTAAAGTATATGATGAATATGCAAAACCTACTCTAACAAAAATTACAGATTTAAAAACACAATTAAAAAAATATTTAACTTATACAGAAAAAGAGTTAAAAGAACAATACTTATCAACAAAAGAAAATGCGATTGAAATAATTTCTATTTTAAAAGAATTAGATAAAAGAATTAAAGCTTATAAACAAGAGCATAATTCATATGAGTTTTCAGATATAGCATTCAAAGCAATTGAATTAGTAAAAAATAACCCAAATGTTAGAGACGAAATAAAATATAGTACTCATGAAATTATGATAGATGAATATCAAGATACAAATGATATCCAAGAAGAATTCGTTAAAGAAATCGCTAACCATAATGTTTATATGGTTGGAGACATAAAGCAATCAATCTACGGATTTAGAAATGCAAACCCATTAATATTTAAAGAGAAATATGACACATATGGTGATGAAACAAGTGAAATTGGAAGAAAAATAGATCTTACTAAAAACTTTAGATCACGTGGTGAAGTAATAAACAACATTAATGAATTATTCTCATTAATAATGTTTGATTCAGTTGGTGGTGCTGCATACAAACAAGAACATTGTATGGAACACGGAAAAGAAGACTACGACAAAAATACAGATGCTAATAACAACTATGACATGGATTTACTAACTTATAATTATGATGGAAATGATTATACACAAGCTGAAATCGAAGCATTTATAATCGCTAAAGATATCGAAGAAAAAATGAAACAAAACCTTCATGTATTCAAAGAAGTAAATAAAAAAGAACAATTCGTAGACATTTCATATAATGATTTTTGTATTTTAGTAAAAGATTCCGCAGAATTTGATACATTAAAACAAGTTCTTGAATCAAAAGGTATCCCTACCGTTATTGAAAAAGCACAAAAAATCCAAAGAGATGATGAAATATATATCCTAAAAAATATAATTTCTTGTTTAACATGCATGGCAAAGAAAGAAGAAAAAGAAAAATTTAAGCACTCTTACGCTTCGATTGCTAGAAGTTATATATTTAGAAAAACTGATAACGATATTTATGAAGATATCGTAAATAATAAATATAAAGAATCTGATATTTATAAATTATTACAAGAATTAAAGGATCATATTTACTCAACATCAAATAAAGAACTTCTTTATATGATTGTTGATAAATTTGATATTATTAACAAAACAATAACTAAAGGATCTATCAAAGAAAGAAATGCTAAACTTGAATACTTTATCAAGCAAAGTGATTCATTAAACAAATTCGGAATGGATATATTCCAAATGGAAGAATATTTTGATGAAATTATAAATAATGAAGATCCATCAAAGAAAATCGAAGTAAAAATTAATAGTCAATCAAAAGAAGCTGTAACAATCATGACCATTCACGGTTCAAAAGGACTTGAATATAGCTACGTATACATGCCATATCTAAATAAAGAATTTAAATTCCCAAAAGAAGAATTAATTACATTAAATAAAGACTATGGTTTTATACTTAAATATAACGATGGAATTCCTGAAAAAACATTTATGAGAGATTTATTCTCAATAGATTCAAGAAAAGATACCATCTCAGAAGAAATTAGATTATTCTATGTTGCAATTACTCGTGCAAGAGAAAAACTAATCCTTATTTCAAATGAAAATGAAAAACTTATCATTGAAGAACCAGATGAATCAAGTCTTTTAAAATGTAAGACTTATACAGACTTTCTAACATTAGCAAAAGATTACGTAAACAAATTTAAAAAGGAAATAGATATTAATACTTTAGGTTTAAATAACAACTACTCTCTTCCAAAGAATGTAGATTATAAAACATTAATTAAACCAACCGATGAAAAAATTATAACTACTCCTTTAAATCTAGAATCTAAGCCATTAGAGTCAAAACATTTCTCTAAAGAATTAAAGAAAATTATTAATAAAGATTTACATGATACTTTAGAAATTGGTACTAAGTTGCACTACTGTTTTGAAGTATTTAATTTTAAAAACAATAATTTAGAATCAATAAATATAAGTGATGAATATAAAACTTATATTAAAAATTTCTTAAACCATGACGAGACAAAAGATATATCTAAAGCTAATACATATAAAGAACATGAAATATTCTTTATCAAAGATGGAATAAGACAATCAGGTATAATAGATTTACTTGTAGAATACCCAGATCATTTTGATATCATAGATTACAAAACAGATAATGTAGATTCCGAAGAG
>JAILLM010000009.1 GCA_024693165.1 Bacilli bacterium
ATTACTTCACTAGTTTTACAAAGAATCATTACACCAAATTTTCTTACATCTTTATATCTTAAATCAAAATCATTATCTAAATTAAATACTATATGTTCATGTATTTCTAATGGTTCAAAAGAAGACTTATAATAATACTTACCTTCCATTCTTAAATGACTTACTAAAGAATATTCACCAAAGTTAAAAATAATCCATTTACCTATTGTAGTAATTTCTTTAAAGGTTTTACCTTTTAAAACACTTTTAAATTCATTTAAATCACTTTTAACAATCCCCGGATAAATAACATTAACATTTATAATAGTTTTACCAATAAGAGTCTTTTTTAAAGCATCTCTTACTGTTCTAACTTCTGCAATCTCAGGCATATAAATCACCAAGTCATATTATATAACAAAAAACATGGTTTTTAACCATGTTTTAATTATTCTACAACACAATTGTTATATCCAACTACATAATCTCCATTAGAATTAGTACAAATATTAAAATATATTAATTTTAAATTATCATAGTCATCAAAAATTTCTTTATTATATTCAAATTCAACATCTAATTCTTGTGCTTTACCACCAATTGTTGCAGTGTAAGTATCAACTACCACACCAGTTTCATCAGCAGTCCCTCTATTTTTAAGTTTTAAACTAACAATAGTACCATCTTTAAGTTTATTATTAGTTAAATTATTAACTTTATCAACATAAACATAACCATTTGTAGAAATAATATTATTGTCTTTATCTACTAAAATATAAGACATAGCACTTCCATCATTTAGAGAATATGCTTTAACTACATTAGTAGCTCCTTCAATTTTATTAGAATCAAATGGAATACCATTATAAATATTGAAAGTATAAGCTTGTCCATTTAAGTCTGTATAAATACATTCTTTTAATCCTGCTTGTCCTACTTCTACAAGGAACATATCTTTAACATCACTTTTTGCTAAATATGCTTTTTTACCATCAACTTCAATAAAACCATCACTTAAATCAATTTGAGCTTTGCTAGTACTTACAACATATATTTTGCCATCTCTTAAATATATGTTTTCAACATAATATCCTTCATTTTCATCTTTAAATGAAAATGATTTTTCATTAGTAGATTCTTTAGCAGCTGTTGTTGGTTCAGTTGTTATAGTCTCATTTCCTTTTCCATTATTTTTAGGTTTTAATATATCAGTATATTTATATAAACCATATCCACAAACTCCAATTAATACTAGAATTAATAAAACTACTACAACTGGATTTGATTTTTTAGCAGCAATTACAGGCTCACTAACAGGAGCACTATTAACTACTGGTGCAACAATTGGAGCTGGTGAAACTACTTGTTGTACAGGTTGAACTGGTGTTGGTTCTGTTACTGGCTTTGGTGTTTCAACAGGAGCTGGTGTTGGTTCTACTACTGGAGCTGGTGTTTCAACAGGAGCTGGAGTTGATTCTACTGGTGCTGGTGTTTCAACAGGAGCTGGTTCTGCTACAGGAGCTTGTGATTCAACTGGTGTTGGTTCTACAGGTACAGTATTAGAAACTTCAGGAGTAACACTATTTAAATTGTTTTCTTGATTTTCATTCATATTAATTACCTCTATTCTTTATAAAAAGAATAACATAAATAAAAAAAGAATAAAAGAGGTATGAAAATACCTCTATTTGGTTTCGTATAAATCAGTTCCAAAGTCATGTGATACTTTTAATGGTACATCAAGTTTAACTATATTCTCCATTACATCACTTACAATATCTTTAACTTTCTTTGATTCACCTTCAACAATATCAAATATAAGTTCATCATGAATTTGAAGTAACATATCAGATTGAATCTTTTCCTTTTCGAATCTCTTATCAATTTCAACCATAGCCATTTTAAGAATATCAGCTGCTGTTCCTTGGATTGGAGTATTCATAGCCATTCTTTCTCCGCTTTGTCTAATCATAAAATTACTATTATTGATTTCATCAATTATTCTCTTACGATTAAATAAAGTTCTTACATATCCAGTTTCCTTACATGATTCTACATTTGAATTTATATATTCTTTAACACCTGGATATAATTCATAATATTTATTAATAAATTCTTTAGCTTGTTTAGGAGATATTCCAATATTTTCACCTAATCCAAAACCTGAAATTCCATAAACAATTCCAAATATTACTGATTTAGCTACTCTTCTTTGATTCTTAGTAACTTCACTAAATGGAATATCATAAATATCTGATGCTACTCTTGTATGAATATCTTCATCCTTTTTAAATGAATCTATTAAAGCTTTACAGCCACTCATATGAGCAAGTACTCTTAATTCAATTTGTGAGTAATCACAACTTAAAAATTCTTTATTAGCAGGTAAAAATGCTTTTCTAATCATTTTACCTAATTCATCTCTAGCAGGAATATTTTGTAAGTTCGGATCAGTAGATGAAAGTCTTCCAGTTCTAGTTAAAGTTTGTTGATAGATTGTATGAATTCTTCCATCTTCTTTAATAAACTTTTGTAATCCTTCTAAGTAAGTAGAACTTAATTTAGTTAATTTTCTATATTCTAAAACTAAAGGTACAATTGGATGTTCATCTACGATTTTTTCTAGAACTTCTTCACCTGTTTTATAACCAGTCTTTGTCTTTTTAGCATGTGAAAGTTCTAACTTTTCAAATAAAACTTCACCTAATTGTTTTGGAGAAGAAATATTAAATTCAACACCAGCAAGTTCATAAATCTTAGATTGAATCTTTTCTATTTCTTTCCCTAAATCTACTCTCATATCTTCTAAGATATTTTTATCACATTTAATACCTTTAATTTCCATCTTAGCAAGTACTTTAGATAAAGGTAATTCAACATTTTTATATAAATCATATACTTCTTCTTTTTCTAGTCTTTCGACAAATTCATCATAAGTATCATAAATGAATTTAGCTTTAGAAAGAATTACATTCTTCTTATCTTCCATCTTTAATACTTC